>CADCQU010000319.1 GCA_902803635.1 uncultured Lachnospiraceae bacterium
ACGCGATGGCCGTATTTCCGAAGGCGCCGGTCGGCATTGTCCTGCCGAAGGAGGAGACGATATTCCGCACGGCTCGTCATCATACGGTAAGGCTCACGGTTCTCTCTGGTTACAAGATCGTCGATAAGAACGCCGATATAAGCCTCGGAACGGAGAAGCACAAGCGGTTCCCGGCCAAGAATCTGCATGGCCGCGTTGATACCGGCCATAAGCCCCTGTGCGGCAGCCTCCTCGTAGCCGGAGCTTCCATTGAACTGTCCGGCAGAAAAAAGGCCCGAAATATCCTTCATCTCCAACGTATTTTGAAGTTGTCCAGGCGCAAGACAGTCGTATTCAATCGCGTAAGCGTTTCGTACGATATTTGCGTTCTCCAGCCCCGGTACCGACCGGTACATGGCAAATTGCACGTCCTCGGGCATGGAGCTGGACATCCCGTCGATGTACATCTCGTCCGTATACCGTCCCTCCGGCTCGACAAATACCTGGTGCCTGTCCTTGTCGGCGAATTTCATCACCTTGTCCTCGATGGAAGGACAGTAGCGAGGCCCGGTCGCGTGAATTTGACCACCATAGAGGGGAGAACGGTCAATATTTTCACGGATAATCCGATGGGTCTCCTCATTTGTATAGGTCAGATAGCAGGAAAGCTGCGGAATCTGTACGGTTTCCGGGTCCGTAGAGAAGGAGAACGGAACCACCCTCTCGTCCCCCTTCTGCTCGGCCATTTTCGAAAAATCAATGCTCTTTTTCGAAATACGTGCGGGCGTTCCTGTCTTGAACCGAACAAGACGAATTCCCAGCTTCCGCAGCGAATCTGACAAATGGTTCGCTGCCATGAGACCATTTGGCCCCGTGTTCTGCCGTACGTCACCGTAAATGCAGCTGGCCGACAAATACACGCCCGTAGCTAAGATCACGACCTTGGCATGGTAAATAGCTCCGGAAACTGTCCGTACCCCGCAAATCCGCAACTTGTCCATAGACTTTTCTGGTTCTACAAGAAGCTCCGCCACCTCCTGCTGCCGGATGACCAGATTTTCCTGCCCTTCCAGAACCTTCCGCATGGCATTGGAGTATGCTTGCTTGTCCGCCTGCGCCCGGAGGGAATGCACGGCCGGACCGCGTGATACATTCAGCATTTTTGACTGTAAAAAGGTGCGGTCAATAACCTTGCCCATCTCCCCGCCAAGAGCATCCAGCTCACGTACGAGGTGTCCCTTGGAGCTACCCCCGATATTTGGATTGCAGGGCATCAGTGCGATGCTGTCACAGCTGACCGTGAACATCACGGTCGAAAGTCCCAATCGGGCCGTAGCCAGGGCCGCCTCGCAGCCTGCGTGCCCCGCACCAACCACAACAACATCAACGGTTTCCTCAATATAAAAAGAAGGCATATAGTAACCTCCATGACCAACATCAAAAAGCAATACGCTCCATTGCTTCATGAATTATAAAGGGAAAAAAACAAAAAATCAATGAAAGAAGAAAATTAATGCAGCATAATAACCATCCATGACATGATCACACTGTCAAAGCTGGTAAGCTTCTCACTTCATGTTATCAATGTTTATCGTATTTCAATAAATTATTATTGATAAATGATACTTTTAGCTGTATATTTGGTGCATCGGCGTAGAGGAACCCTACCGCAGGAAAAGATGGTTCGATCTTTTAATGAAGAGACCGTGCCTGCTGCAGTGTTATCGTAACAAACGAGTGGAGGTAGAAGCAAATGGAACAGAAATCCTTGGCAAGGTGGCTGAAGGTGGTATTGGCTGGTGTGGGTATATGCGCGTTGGTGGTGTATTTTGCGGTTTTGCCGATGTATAGAACCTCGCTTGTACAGGATTATCCGGAATTTGCCGGCAGATATTGGCCATGGATGCTCTTTTTGTGGTCGACGGCCATTCCCGTGGCAGCGATTCTCATATTTGGATGGGAGATAGCCGGAAACATTGGGCTGGACCGTTCTTTCTCCATGGAAAATGCAAAGCTTCTTCGACGGATCGCCTTTCTGGCGGTCCTGGACGGGCTCTATTTCTTTGTCGGAAACCTTATCCTTCTATTTACAGATAACAGCCATCCCGGTATCGTGTTGTTTTCCCTGCTGGTTGTCTTTGCCTGTATCGCCATCGGTGTCGCGGCCGCCGTGGTCTCGCACCTCGTGAAAAAAGCTGCAGACCTGCAGGAGCAAAGCGACCTCACGACTTAAAACAGGCCATCAGTACGGTTACCAATTGTAAAGCATTTTTCGCAAGAAAAATGCGCCCTTCAAAGGTGACAAAAATTGTTGCTTTCTGAGTCAACCGTACGATTAGTAAACAGGAGGGAAAAATGGAAGGGAAAATCATTTTTAATATTGATGTTATGCTCGCGAAGCGGAAGATGAGCCTGACGGAGTTGTCGGAAAGAGTTGGCATCACTCTCGCTAATATGTCGATTCTGAAGACCGGGAAGGCAAAGGCTGTCAAAGTAACGACGCTCGCCAAGCTCTGTGAAGTTCTCGACTGCCAACCGGGAGATTTGCTGGAATATAGAAAGAAAGGATGAGCTTTGGGAAATCAATTTCAACCTCGGTCAAAGCTTGACATAGGAACAAAAATATACTAAACTAAATTTTGGCAAATTATATAGGTATAAACCAATTATAATTTGCCAAAATACAGTAAAAAACAACACTTTTGGCAAATTATAAGGGTTATTTGCATGATTGGAAGAAAAAGAGAAAAAGATATCCTCGAAAGATGCCTTACGTCCAACCGTCCGGAATTTGTCGTTGTCTACGGGCGGCGCCGCGTCGGGAAAACTTTTCTTATAAAGGAATATTTCAACCAGCAATTTTCTTTTTATGCAACAGGCGTTGCACGGGGAAATACTGCGATGCAGCTTCGGGCCTTCCACGCGAGCCTAAAAGCATATGGTTCTCCCGAAAAAGACATGCCAGAGGACTGGTTCGAAGCATTGGAACGGCTGCGAGCACTTCTAATGTCAAAAAGCACCTACCGTGACCCGATGAGCGGAAAAATGGTTGTCTTTTTCGACGAGCTTCCCTGGATGGATACGGCCCGTTCTGATTTTAAAAGTGCGCTTGACTATTTTTGGAACAGTTGGGGATCCTCGCAGAAGGATTTTGTTCTTATTGTCTGCGGTTCCGCAACTTCGTGGATTACGAAGCATTTGCTAAAGGACAGAGGTGGCTTCCATAACCGCATTACCAGGCGGATTCAGCTCCTGCCCTTCACTCTCCAGGAATGCCAACAACTGCTTGAAAGCAACGGAAATGTGATGACGCAAGCGCAAATGATCGAGTGTTATATGATTTTCGGAGGCATCCCCTATTATCTGAATCTTCTGGATACAAGGCTGAGTCTTGCGCAGAACGTTGAGGAGCTATGTTTTAAACCATACGGGGAACTTC
Organism: uncultured Lachnospiraceae bacterium; assembly: GCA_902803635.1. Classification (GTDB taxonomy): domain Bacteria; phylum Bacillota; class Clostridia; order Lachnospirales; family Lachnospiraceae; genus Chordicoccus. Next base: position 3,419 of record CADCQU010000319.1, read on the forward strand.
GGGATGAATTTGACGAATTATTTCGATCTCTCTTTAAGAAGCCGGAGAAATATCTGGACGTCATTCGAAGCCTTGGAGAGACAAAAAAAGGAAAAACCAGGAAAGAGCTGATCGAAAATCCTTCCATCGACAGTGGTGCCGGCCTTACAAAGGTTTTAGAGGAACTGGAGCAATGCGGTTTCATACGTCGTTATACAAATTATACGACCCCGGCAAATGGAGCGTTTTTCCAATTGGTGGACCCCTTTACCCTGTTTAGCCTGCGCTATTTGCTCGGGTCAAATGCAAAAAACTGGATGGAATATATAAATTCCTCCGGATACCATGCATGGCGGGGAAATGCATTTGAAATCGTATGTCTCAATCATGTGCCACAGATGAAGGCGGCCCTCGGCATTTCGGGCGTTGCGACGGAGGAATTTTCCTGGCAGAGCAAAGAAACCACCCCCGGTGCACAGATCGACCTCCTCCTCGATAGACATGACGGAATCATCAATCTCTGTGAAATGAAGGCCACGAACGAGCCATTTGAAACAGACAAAACAGAATATGAAAATATCATGCACCGCTTGTCAGCATTTCAGGAGGAGACAAAACCAAAGAAAGCAATCCATATCACGCTTGTGTCGGCAAATGGCCTCAAACGTAACAAATATTCCGGTGTATTTCAAAGTATTATCACAGGAGATGATCTTTTCGCTGTTTAAACTTCTAAAAATCCCGTCACTCTCTCAAAAAGTGACGGGATTTTTTGCGTTTAAATTGATATTGAAACTTTTTCCTACCCTTTTATTTCCCCATGCAGAACTTGCTGAAGATGGTGTCTACGAGGTCGTCGCCGACTTCTTCCCCGATGATTTTCCCGAGGGAGGCGTAGGCGTCCATGAGGTCCACGGTGTAGAAGTCCTCGGGGACTCCGTCGTTGATTGCGGCAAATACAAGATCGAGGCTTTGCAGAGCCTCCGTGACGGCTGCGTGGTGGCGGACATTTGTCAAATAGACGTCCTCGTTGGAGACGAGATTGCCCGAGAAGAAAAGCTCTCGGACGGCATTTGCCAAGGCCTCCATGCCCTCTCCGGTAACTGCGGAAATCGGGATAACTAGGAAATCTTTTCCAGTATTCTCTCTCAAATGACCTTGTAAAAAAACATTGTTTCCTAATGCGGAAGAGCTGTCATTCTGAGCGAAGCGAAGAATCCCGTTCTTCTGTAAGCCATTTAGTTGAACTTCACGATCTCGATGCAAGGCCCTTCCATAGGTGCTTTGCTCCATATCTATACCTTGAAAGCTTCGCTCTATACCCATTCCTTGAGAACCTTGCTCCTCAGAATGACAGAAATCGTAGTTTTCCACCATTTCCGCCGAAAGCACGGGGGGAAGGTCGCTCTTGTTGAGGAGGACGATGGTTTTCTTTTCTTTCGCGAAGCGGAGGAGTTCCTTCTCCTCCCCGGTAAGCTCGCGGGAGGCGTCGAGGACGAGGAGAAGGAGTTCGGCCTCCTTTGCAAGGGCCATGGCCCGTTCGACGCCGATTTTTTCGACGATGTTGTCCGTATTCCGGATACCGGCCGTATCCGCCAGCCGAAGCGAGATCCCGCCGAGCCGAACCGTCTCCTCCAGGGTATCCCGCGTGGTTCCGGCGATGTCAGTCACGATCGCGCGGTCCGTCCCGGAGAAAAGGTTTAAGAGCGAGGACTTCCCGACATTTGGCGAGCCCAGAATCACGGTGAGGATTCCTTCACGGACAAGTCGTCCGCCGGCGAAGGAATCCCGGAGGCGGACAAGCTCTTTTCGCACGGGTTCAAGGTCACGCAGAAGCTCCTCGGAAAAGCCCTCCAGACTATAATGCTCTGGATCGTCGAGCGCGGCCTCCAGGAAGGCCGTCTTCGTGATGAGAACCTCCCGCAGGGCGACGATCCGCCGCCGCAGGCTCCCGCCAAGCTGGGAGAGAGAGGACTCCATGGCCGTCTCGGACCTTGCCTCGATAAGGTCCATGACCGCCTCCGCCTCCGAAAGGTCAATACGGCCGCCCAAAAATGCCCGCTTCGTAAACTCCCCAGGCTCCGCAGGCCTCGCCCCGGCTGCAAGCACAGCCGCGTAAATCTTCTGCATAACTAGGATTCCCCCGTGGCAGTCAATCTCCACGGTATCCTCGGTCGTATAGGTGTGCGGAGCTTTTAAAATAAGAACAAGAACTTCATCGAGTAATATCCTTTGCTGCATTTGTGAAGCAGCTCCTGAAACCAGTACATTTTGCTTCGAATCATGAGTGAAATGCGTCCGCGAAACATTTTCCGCAGCGGCATTTGCATAGATATGCCCGTAGTGCACCGTCCCGGAGGGGACATTTGCCACGGTCTTTTTCGGATTTTTGAAGACAAATATCCTCTCCAGAACTTGAAAGGCCTCAGGCCCCGAGATCCGGACGATCCCGATGCCTGAGGCCGTCATTCCACTTGCAATTGCCGCTATCGTATCCTTCATGACTTGCGGGGAGCGACCACCACGTGGCGGTACGGCTCCTCGCCCTCGCTGTAGGTTTCCACAAAACGGTTGTGCTGGAGCGCGGAGTGGATGATCCGGCGCTCGTAGGGGTTCATCGGCTCCAGCGCGATGGCCCGCCCGGACTGCTTGACCTTGTAGGCGATGTTCCGGGAGAGGTTTTCGAGCGTGTCAGCCCTCCGCGCACGGTAATCCTCGGTATCGAGCTTGACACGGACATAATCATCGACCTCCTTGTTGACAATGAGGCTCGTCAAATACTGGAGGGAGTCGAGTGTCTGTCCGCGCTTGCCGATAAGGATGCCCATGTCGTCGCCGGAGAAGTTGACGGAGAGGCAGCCCTCGGTCTGGTCATAAGACATCGTCATCGTCACGTCGCAGTGCATCGCCTCGAAGACGTCCTTTAGGAACTTCTCGGCGGCCGCCGTGATCTTCGCGACCTCCTCCTCGGTCCTCGGCTTGACTACGCGCTCCGGCTTCGGGACGGAAGGAGCGTGGGGTTTTTCCTCGACATAGACGCCGATGCCCGGACGGTCATAGCGGGAATCCCTCCCGTACCGGCCATTCTGGCCGCGTCCGCCACGGAAATTATCCTTGCGGTCGAAATTTTTGCGTCCGGCATCGCGGCCCTTCTGGCCACGGTTCTCGTAGCGGTCGCGGCCCTCGCGGCGATTCCGTCCGTAACGCTCCTCGCGCTCATTCCCCTCGCTAACATTTGCCGTATCCTCGCCATTTTGCTTTGCGCGGGCGGCGGCCCGGGCAGCCCGAAGCTCGATCTCATCCATCGTCACATAGCGGCTATCACCCTCGGTGGGAGCATTTGCCGAAACCGTAGCCTTGACCTCCTCGACTTCCGGAGCCTTCGGTTCTTCCTTCGGCAGTTCCGGGGCCTTCGGCGCGGCCGCCTTGGGGGCTTCCGGAGCCTTCGGGGGAGCAACCGGCTTGGAAGCCTCCACCTTCGGTATCTCCACCGGCTTTTCCTCCGCCTTCGGGCGGGCCTTCAATATGCAGGGACGTGCACCGATGCCAAGGAAGCCCGACGACGGCTCCTGCACGACTGTATACTCAAGCATAGACGATACAACGCTAAATTCCAGACAGGCCTTCGTAATGGCCTCGTTCACTGTCTTGGCTCTAAATTCTCTGTAATCCATTTTCCAACTCCACCCTCTTTATTTCTTCTTCTTTTCGTTGCGCTCGTTGTACTGGCTTACCATATTTGCCTTCTGGGCAAGGCTGCCCGAGCCTGCTTTCTTGTTCTTTTCATAGGAATCCGAGGAGTCCTTCATACGCTGCTGCATTTCCTCGGCCTTCGAGAGCTTACGCTCCGTGGGCTGATTCTGGGACTCCAGCGACTTCGTGGAGGTCTGAGCCATGTTTGTAATCTTCTGCGGCGGAAGCCCGCGCTTAGCCCGCTTTTTGTCCTCCTTCTCCTGGGCCTTCTTCATGATGTCCTCGATGGTTTCCTTGTCCAGCTTCTTATTGATAATAATCATCTGGACTGCGCGGACCACTGCACCGATGATGAGGTAGATACCGATACCGGTCGGCAGGGAGAGCGTGAAGACTGCGGAGATAATCGGCATGATTTTGTTCATGGTCTGCATGGAGCCGGGGACGTCCGCGCTGTTGGCGGCGGAGGTCAGCTTCAGGGTGTAATACTGGGTCGCCCACGCAAGGACCGGGAACAGGATCGCCACGAGGATCATGAGGAACGCGCCGCTGGCCCACCCCGTCGTGATGATGTTCATCGGGGAGTCGGAAATGTTGAGACCAAGGAAATTGGTCACACTGCCGATGTAGTCGTGAACATTTGCCAGGGCGCCTTCAAAGGACTGCCCCTTGCTGGCTTCCATGAGCGCGTTCCACTGGGCCGTGTTGAGACGGTACACCGTGTCCATGACCTTCTCGGTCGTCGCGTCGCCGAGGGTGCTGGTCAGTAGCGCGTCCTTCGTCGTCACTGCGAAATCCTTGAGGAAGTTGACGAAGGCGGAATTTTCCGCGACCGTCCGCAGATTCTGGCCGATGAGGGAAATGTACCCCGGCACGCGGTAAATGACCTGGTAGAGTGCGAACATGACGGGAAGGGTGATGAGAAGCTGGATGCAGGAGCCCATCTGGCTCACGCCGTACTTGGAGTAGACGGCCTGGATTTCCTGGGTCATGGCCTGCTGGGATGCGGTGTCCTTCTTGCCCTTGTACTTTGCCTGGATTTTCTTGATTTCCGGAGACATGAGCCCGTTGAGTTTCGTGAAGCGCTGCTGGCTGATCTGGAGAGGCGTCATCAGCAGGTAGAGCACGATGGTGAGAAGGATGATGGTGAGGCCGACATTTGGGATACCGATCATGGTCAGGAACTTGAAGATCCAGTCCATGATGAGTCCGAGCAGCTCCGGAATCCAATTGAAGATCGGCCACCACTGCGACTTTGACAGAGTTACAAACACGTTTCTTTTCCTCCTTTTTGAAGAATGTGCGGGGGTTTTCCCCCTTATGTTGGGATGTCCTCTGCGGAGAATATTTCCAATTGTACGGTTGAAGACATAATAAAGGTTCGCTTTCAAGATGAAAGGTCTGTCATTCTGAGCGAAGCGAAGAATCCCGTAATTTTTTTGCTACATTTAACGGGATTCTTCGGCGCTTCGCACCTCAGAATGACAAAAAATGTTACTTTTTGAGCCAACCGTACAGGTCGGAATATTTTGTCAAATGTCCCCGCAGAAATCTATATCGGGCGCTTCGGTGTTTCGGACTCGGCTGGTCCAGTGGAAAAATCATGCGCCCGACCGCGGCCGGCGTTTCCACGCCTCCGCGTAAAAGGCAGGACTACCTGCCAAAAATGGAGGATTCATGCTCCTGCGTTCTGCGAATTTCCAGAGCAAAGTGCAGGGGTGTAAAATTTTTACGGGACGGGATCGTACCCGCCGTGGGAAAAGGGGTTGCAGCGGAGGATGCGCCAGAGGGCCAAAAGTCCGCCACGAAGGACGCCGTACTTTCGGATGGCCTCGGCCCCGTACTGCGAACAGGTGGGAATGTAGGGGCATTTGGTGGATTTTAAGGGAGAGATATGCTTTCGATAAAAGGAGATCATGCCAAGGGCCGCTCTTTGCGGCAGCGAAGGCCTCGTATTTTCTTCCATTCCTTCACCTCCAAACGCCGTTCCTGCCTTCGCCTCAAAAATAATGACAAGAGCGAAGGCACCTTTATTTCATTTATAGAAGCTTCGCCTTCCGAAACAGATGAAAGAGCGCGTCGTGAATTTCCGCGTAGCTCTTCCCCGCAGCCGCGCTCCTCGCGATGACCACGAAATCAAGCCCGGCAGGGATATTTCCCTCGCCGAGCCTATATGCCTCGCGGATCAGTCTCTTGGTGCGGTGGCGGACCACGCTGTTGCCGACCTTCTTGCTCACCGAGATGCCAAGGCGGCTCATGGAAGAGCCATTTGCCAGATGGTAAAGGACAAGGAGTCGGTTCGCCGTGGAAGCCCCGCGCGCATAAATCCTGCGGAAGTCTTCATTTTTCTTCAGACGACTGGTGTGTTCCATTATTTTTATTATAAAAATTGAAAAATAGGATAGAGGGAGGCGAACGCCGAACCTCTATCCTCCTCGCGAGCCGCGTGCTGCCGAAGGCAGCAAAATTCCTTCCACCTGTACGGTTGAACGCATAAAATGGACATCATTCATACGAAAGGCTTGTCATTCTGAGCGAAGCAAAGAATCCCCTTAGGTAATATTCGCAAAGTTGACGGGATTCTTCGTCGCTTCGCTCCTCAGAATGACAGAAAATCGTTGTATTGTGG
>CADCQU010000320.1 GCA_902803635.1 uncultured Lachnospiraceae bacterium
CTACGACAAGGTTTTCTGACACAGACATCGGGAAAATAGACAAGCAAGATGTGCAAGTTATTTCTTGACGGTTCCTTACCATAAGGGCATCTTTTCCTGCAGCATCGAGGAAGCACGGCTCGCAGAGTGGGTGAAGCAGGAAATGGAGGGCGGCAAGGCCGATCGGCCTTGCCGCCCTTTTAGATTCACAGAGCCGCGTGCTGCCTTCCGCAGCATGCGGCTCGCGAGGAGGGTAGAGGTTCGGCATTTGCCTCCCTCTACCCTATTATTTTCATTTTTGTAGGGATGTACACCTGTTTTCGGAATATTTCACACAAACTGATACCCTCGTCCCCAGACCGTCTTCAGATGCCGTGGCTCTTGGGGATTGTCTTCGAGCTTTGTGCGAATCCTCCGGATGTGGACCATCACGGTGTTGTTGGCGTTTAGAAAATAGGGTTCCTCCCAGGCGTACTCGTAAAGGTCTGCAATCGTAAAGACCTTGCCGGGATTCTCCATAAGGAGCTTCAGGATTTTGAACTCGATTTCCGTGAAGGTTAGCTTTTCCTCCTTCTTCAGGACGTATTTTCCGCTTTTGCTGAGTCTAAGGTCGCCTGCTGTAACCCAGTTGTCCATTCCCGGTTCTTCCTGCTTATCGTAAATGTTGCGGCGCCGAAGGTGGGCCCTTACCCTGGCGACCAGCTCGACATACGAAAAAGGCTTTGTCAGGTAATCGTCGGCTCCATTTGTCAGACCCAGCAGCTTGTCCTGCTCCTGGGATCTGGCCGTCAGAATGAGTACCGGTACACTTGACTTCTCCCGCAGCTCTTCGAGGACCTCGAAGCCAGAGATGCCAGGCAGCATGATGTCCAGAATCACAAGATCGGTCTGCGCGTCAAAAGAGGAAAGTGCTCCCTCCCCATTTGCAGCCTCGCTCACAAGGTAGCCCTCGGTCTCCAGAATGACACGGATTCCCTCGCGGATGTCCGCATCGTCCTCCACCAGCAGTATTTTGCTCTGTGGCAGCGTCATGGCTCTACTCCTTCTTCGGCAAATGAAGCCCCGTCACTTTTCTTCCCGGGAAAAGGCTGCCCGGAAGCCCGCATCCTCCTTTTTAGGCAAATGAAGCCTCCGTCACACATTTGTCCCCCGCCTCCCCGCAACAGGATCCCCCTATCGCCTGCATTATGAGGGCGATGTTTCTTGTACCGGTTCCGGCGCCCTCCCGCCCATTTCCGACCTGCGGGAGGGACATTCTCCAACCGGATGAGAATTCCATTTTTCCTCTATAAAAAGCACCACTTCTTCCCCGGGTCTCTGTATATTCATAGAACCGCGTAAGGAATTTAGCTGACTTCGGCAGCACGCGGCCCGCGACGGAGGGTAGAGGTTCGGCGTTCGCCTCCCTCGACCCTATATTGAAAAGCTCGAGAGCAGCTTGTTCACGATCCTGCCCAGTAACTTGTAATCAACAGAACATCTTGTCCGACAGGGTACGGATTTCCTCCGTTTGTGCTTCGGAAAAAGATTTTTTTTATGCACAAGGTGATCACTCTTGACAGTAAGGATTATAGCACATACCTTGCAAAAGGAAGCGTACAAAATTCTTACAAATTCTTAACTAATCGGGCTGGAGGCCCGCGATGCTTCTTGTCCGTCAGGGAAAGAAGATGGACACATTAAAAAAATTGGCGTTTAGGAGCCCGCAGCTTCCTTTTTTGGAAAATGAAGCTCCGTCACGTATTTACCCTCTTTCTCACCTGCGTCCAGGGAACCTCCCATCGCCTGCATCATGAGGGCGATATTTTTTGTGCCGATTCCGGCGCTCTCACGTCCATTTTTAACCGGCGAGAGGGCATTTTCAAACCTGATGAGAATTTCATTCTCTTTTTCTTCTATAAATAGCACCACTTCTTCCCCCGGGGCTGCATATTTCAAAAAGTTCGAGAGCAGGTTGTTCATGATCCTGCCCAGGTACTCGTAATCCACAAGGACCAACCCCTTCGGCGGTTCGACCACCTGGGTCTTCACGGAGAAGCCATTTGCCGAAAGCACGGCGCAGATCTCGGATAAGTAGTCGGAAAATGCGGCTCCGGCATTTTCCAGCACAAGCTCCCGGCCTTCCTGCGCGCTGCTGACGAGGAAATGCTCGAACATCTCGTCCGAGAGGGTTCGGATTTCCTCCGCCTTTGTGATCGACTTGTCAAGATATTTCGTTCCTTCTTCGCTCTGCCGCTTTGCGATTTCGAGGTACGTGGTCAGGGCCGTGAGGGGTGTCCGAAGGTCATGGGACATCCCGAGGACAAGCTTCGCCTCGGCTTCGCGCAGCTCGGCTTCCTTTGCCTTGCGCTCCTTGAGCTCCGCCCGCATCCGGTCAAGGTCCCGGGCGAGCTGGGCGATTTCATCCTCCCCCTCGATGGTCACGCGGCCGTCAAAGTCTCCACCGCTGATGACGGAAACCTCCCTCTGCAGCTTCCGGATGTAGTCGACATCCTCCTTCGTGGTCATGGAAAAATAGCCAATTCCGGCCACGATGGCGAGGATTGCTGCCAGAAAGGAAACTCCGATAAGCAGCACCGGGTTGTCGGTTTTTCCAAAGTATACCAACGCGGATCCGTCCGAAAACTGAATTTCCGCTGTTGGCTGGAGTTCTTCTGCTTCATAGTCGTCCGCAGATCGAAAAAGGCCGCCCCTCTCGCCCACGAATAAGATGATTTCCCCGTGCCTTATGACAATAATCTGGCGAAGCGCGTGCTCCATCCGAAAAGCTTCTACGGACGCATAATCATCTGCCGCCACCGTATGAAGGTGGACATAGGTTTGAAATTCCTTCTTCAAACTCTCTCTGGAGTGAAAAGCTTCTTCGCTTCCTACCGTCAGATGGGTCACCGCTTCTTTCCCGAACCAATATAAAGAGAAGAACACGCATAAGCCGAAAATGATGCTTTTGGCAAGCCTTCTTCTTGATTTGGCAACCAGTCCGGTTCCGCGTTTTTTCTCCATGGCTACGGCTCCTTTTTTCGGATTTTGGCATATAGGTACGCTATCAGCAAAAGGTAAAGCACTGCCATCGGTAAAGAGTGCGCATGCTCCGATCCGGCATGTCCGAAGAAGAGGCGGTTCAGCAGTTCATTTGTATTGTCCGCCTGATGGATAAACAGGATTTTGATATCGTCTGGATGCGGAACATGAAAGCCATGGAAGAAACGGAAGACATCATAATCCATCAGGATGCCGAAAGAAAAATCCAAAAGCACCGCTGACCAGACGGATCCGGTAGACAGGTTTTTTCTTCATGTGGATCTCCTTTTCAACAGCTGCTGTAAACATTTGTCTATGGTCATGCAAGGTGATCGCTCTTGACAGCAATGATTATAGCACATATTGTTCAAAAGGAACATGGAAGAAATCCTTACAAATGCTTAAGTGAGCGTGCTGAAAGGCCGCGATGCTTCTTGCCCGACAAATGCAATATAAAAAACGAATGGTAATATAAGAAAACCAAATTGAATGTCAAGGTTTATTATGTTATAATCCATTCAAAGGAGTGCTGAAAAGTGTGCCTTTTTGCCTTGTATTCAAGGAGGTGACTTCTCGCAGAAACTCAGAAAAGTGGTGAGTATGCTGGTATCTTTGGTAATTATACTCGGCGTTTTCACCGGCGCACCCCTCAGCGTCCTTACTGAGGAAATTAATATCACCGTACAGACACTGTACCTGTACTTTGTGGAGGCAGAAAAGTTTTTAAGGCAGAATAAGGAGGAAGCTGAAAATGAACAAGGAAACGTATGAACTGCTTACGATGGACGTCATCAGGTTTATGGCGGAGGATGTACTCACCATTAGCTTAGAAGA
>CADCQU010000321.1 GCA_902803635.1 uncultured Lachnospiraceae bacterium
CCGCCGGAGGGGTGTGGAGATGTTTCGGGAGAAATCTCGTAGGAGGACGAGTCCACCAGAACCGTGGACTCCCGCTTTTTCCCGCAGGCGGACAGGGCAAATAGAAGACAAAACAGTATAGCAACTAAGCATATTTTATTAATTCGCAAACAAACTATTCCTCTATATTTAAAAACAAAACATTAAGTTTTCTCTACTCCTCTACAGAAGCCCCCTCTCCGTCACGGCTTCGCCGTGACCCCCCTTAAGGGGGAGGCAAGGGGAGCGGCGGTTCTTTGTTCGATTATGGCCTACCCCCACGGCGCAGCCACGCTTGCCCCTTGGCTCCCCCTCAAGGGGGAGCTGTCGGCGAAGCCGACTGAGAGGGGGGCCGACTTATAGCAGCTACGGCATGAAAAAAAGAAATCTCAGCCGTATGATGAGCGGCGGCTTACTTGAACCTGATTTCCCCGAAAAAGACCTCCTCGGCGGGGCCGGTCATATAGACGTGGCCATCCTTGCCGTCCCACTCGATGGTGAGGTCCCCTCCGTTAAGCCTGACCCGTACCGGGCTCAGAGCCCAGCCGCAGGCAATGGCCGCCACCGCCGTCGCCGAGGCGCCGGTCCCGCAGGCCCAGGTCTCCCCGCTCCCGCGCTCCCAGACACGCATCCGGATGGTGTGTACATCTTCAATAGCTGCAAACTCCGTGTTCACACCCTCTAAGAACGCCGGATGCTTCTCAAAGAGCGGCCCGATCGTCTCAATGGGAAACCTCTCGACCACCTCCGTATTATCCATAAAGGTCACACAGTGCGGATTCCCCATCGATACGCAGGAGACGAGCCATCTCCTGTCGGCGACCACAAGGTCCGCCAGGACCAGCTCCTTCACCGAGCCGTCGTCCTCCCCTGCATTTGCAAAATAGGACGAATCCGCCGGAATCGCCTCCGGCGCAAACAGCGCCGGCCCCATGTCGACGCGGACATTTGCCACCTTGCCATCCTCAAGAAGGAGGGTCAAATGCCGAAGGCCCGCGCCCGTCTCAATATCGAGCTCCGTCCTGTCTGTCATGCAGTGGTCGAAGACATATTTGCCGACGCAGCGGATGCCGTTGCCGCACATCTTCCCAAGGCTCCCGTCCGCATTGTACATCTCCATCTTAAAATCCGCAGCCTCGGAATTCTTGATCAGGATTAGCCCGTCTGAGCCGATTCCGAAATGCCGGTCGCTCACCCGCCGGGCCACCTCCGAAGGATTCTCAACCTTCTCCTTCGTGCAGTCTACATACACATAATCGTTCCCGATGCCGTGCATCTTTGTAAATTGCATTTTTTCCTCCTTCAATATTTCCGCCCCCTGCAGTAGCAGATAAAGCCGCGCAAAATGGCCTTGTCCTCGGCTGCAAGAAAACGGAGCGAGGACAGCTTCTCCTCCGCCCGCGTAAAGCACCTCTCCATCTCCTCCTTCGCGTAGGCGAGAGCCCCGCTCTCCTCGAAGATGGTCTTGACGGCGGAAAGCTCCTCGTACCCGGCAGGCTTCCCGTAATACTCCAGAAGCTCTGGCAAATGCTCGGGCCGCCGCGTCCTGACATACATGTAGAGAATCGTCTGCTTGAACTCGGAAATGTCCGAGCCGACGTCCTTGCCAAGCTCCTTCTCGTCGGCAAAAATCCCCAGAATGTCGTCCATGATCTGGTAGGCGACGCCAAGCTCCATCGCCACCGCATCGAGCGAGCGCATTTGCCGTGTGGACGCGCCGCCGAGCAGCATCCCCAGGTGCAGCGGCCCCACCACCGAGTAGCCTGCGGTTTTGAGACGGTAAATCTCTTCCACCGACTTCTCAAGGAGCGTGCCCGCCTCGGCCTCCGAGAGCGTCTGCAGCTCATACGGCAGCATCACGTCCAGAAGCTCGCCGCGGATCGTGTCGAGGACAACCTCCGAAAAATACGAAATAAGGCTTCCCAGAGCCTCCTCACCCATATATTTTTGTGAAATGGAGCGCACCGCCTCATAGAGCGCGAAATCTCCCGCGCAAATCGCGACGGAATCCGAAAGGTGCCCTGGCTCGTCCGCGGCCACCATGCGGATGTCTGCATTTGTCAAATGCTGCCGGTAACGGCGGTGGACGGTCTCCTTCCCCCGCCGAAGCTCCGCGTTGTCGATGATGTCGTCATGCACCAGGATCCCCGTCTGGAACGTCTCGAAGGCAAGCGCGAGGTCGTCGGCGTAGGAGAGATCTGCTTCGTTTGCGGGAAGCTCATTTTCGTCTCCTGTATCAGCAGACGCAAGGCGCAGCTTTCGTTTGCTCTCCTTCGCCGCCGCCCCGAGGGCAATCTTGTATCCCAGAACGACCAGCATCCCGCGCAGCATCTTCCCGCCCATATTGAGTTCGGCAAGGCCCTCCCGCACCGGCGAGAGCACGGGGTTTTCATCCTTGGCAAGCCTTTTGCTCACTGCCTTCTGCTTCCGTGCAAGCCGGCGAAAGACCTCTTTATAAAATGCCTTGTATGCGCGGGCATCCTCTTTTTCTGTGTTTTTCTTCATACCCTCATTTCCCCCGGTTGATCTGCACGCCTTCATAGTAATGCAGGGCCTCGTCGAAGTCGGCGCGGGAAAAATCGGGCCATAGAATATTTGTAAAGTAGATTTCCGCATACACCGTCTGCCAGGGCAGAAAATTCGAGAGCCTCTGGTTGCCGCCGGTCCGGATCACAAGGTCCACGTCCGGAACACCCGCCGTGTCGAGGCGCGCGCCGAAGGTCTCCTCCGTAATCTCCTCAATGCGGAGCTTCCCGGCAAGCACGTCCGCCGCCATTTCCTTAGTTGCGCGCAAAATCTCGTCCCGCCCGCCGTAGCTGATTGCGACCTGCACCAGCAGGTTCCGGCAGTGCGCGGTCATCTCCTCCGCCTTGCGGACCGTCTCCAGGTCCTCCGGCTCCAGAAGCGAGAGGTTCCCAATTACCTTGATGCGGATGTCCCGCCGGATGCAGGTCTCCACCTCGTCCTCGAAAAACCGGTGCATGAGCTTAAAGAGGCCCTTGACCTCCTCCTGGCTCCGCTCCCAGTTCTCCGTGGAAAATGCATACACCGTCAAATACGGGATCCCAGCATCCTGGCACCACGTACAAATGTCCATGAAGGTATCGACTCCCTTCTCATGCCCCCGCATCACCGAGGTAAACATATGCTTCCTCGCCCAGCGGCGGTTCCCATCCATAATGACCCCCAAATGCCGGATTTGCTGGTTTTCCATAATGGTCTCCTTATCAAAATTTCAATGCCGTCTCGAGAAGAGATGATTTTTCCTTAAATCCCTATCCGTTACCGCTTATTTCCGAAAAGCCCACGCGCAAGCTGCCTTGCCGCCGTTGTCGCAAAGCTCTGCAGGCCCGAGCTCGCGATCTTGTCAAACTGCTTCTTCCGAGCCTCGGCAGCCTTGGCCTCCTCCTTCGCCCTGCGCTCGGCTTCCTTTTCGGCTGCCTTCCGCGCCCGCTCGGCCTCCTGCTCCGCAAGCTTCCTCTGCCGCTCCGCCTCGCGCTCCGCGGCCTTCCGCTGCCGTTCGGCCTCCGCCGCAGCCTCCTTCTCGGCCTTGATCCGGGCGGCCTCCTCTTCCTTCCGGGCCTTGTCCTCGGCCGCCTTCCGCTCCTTCTGGGCGGCCGCGACCCTCTTTCTTGCCTCCTCGATGCTCATCGGCGCTTTTGTCACGGGAACTCCGGCGGCCGCCTGCTGCGCAAGCGCCTCC
>CADCQU010000322.1 GCA_902803635.1 uncultured Lachnospiraceae bacterium
GCCAAGGCGGATCACCCTTTTCTCCGGGTGCGCGGCCTCGAACGCCCGCACCTTCTTCCCAATCGTGGAAAACAGATAGCTTCCCGGCAATTTAAGATAATTCCTGTTAATGTTCGTCATGTTTCTTACCTCTCCTCTGTTCAAGCAGGAGGCAATACTCTTCAGGTATTCCTCGTTTTTTGTCATTCTGAGGAGCGAAGCAACGAAGAATCCCTTCAGCATGTGCCAATTTCTAAAGGGATCCTTCGCTCCGCTCAGGATGACAAATCTTAAGGCAATGACATTGCATCTGAAGAGTAAATCTCCATTTTTCACTCCACCGTCACGCTCTTGGCGAGGTTCCGCGGCTTGTCCACGTCGAGGCCTCGCGAGACACTACTATAATACCCCAGAAGCTGGAGCGGCACCACCGCCAGAAGCCCCGCGAAATGGTCGTCCGTCGCAGGAATCCGGAGCACGAAGTCCAGGCACTCCTCCACCAGCGGGTTCTCTGCATTTGTAATGCCGATCACATAGGCTCCCCGCGTCTTGCACTCCTTCAGGTTGCTGATGGTCTTCTCCAGAAGCCGCTCCTGCGTCAGGATGCCGATGACCGGCGTGCCGTCCTCGATGAGGCTGATCGTCCCGTGCTTGAGTTCCCCGGCCGCGTAGGCCTCGCTGTGCATGTAGCTGATTTCCTTGAGCTTGAGACTCCCCTCAAGCCCGATCGCGTAGTCCTGCCCCCGGCCGATGAAAAAGGCGTCCTTCGTGCCCGCATATTTTGCGGCGAGCCACTGGATGCGGCCCTTGCCGTCGAGCAGACTTGTCAAATGGTCGGGGAGAGATTTTAGCTCCTGTACATATTTTCGATACGTATCCTCGTCAATTTTCTTTTTGACAAATGCCAGCCGCACGGCAAATGCGTACACGAGGGCGAGCTGGGCGGTGTAGGCTTTCGTGGTCGCGACGGCGATCTCGGGGCCGGCCTTCGTGTAGAGGATCTTGTCCGCCTCCCGGGCGATGCTCGAACCCTCGACATTGACGAGGCCAATCGTGCGAATGCCCATTTGTTTGGAAATGCGGAGGGCCTCCAGGCTGTCCGCCGTCTCACCGGACTGCGAAATCACGAGGACGACGGCATTTGCCGGGGAAAGAATCTTCCGATAGCGGTACTCGGAGGCCAGCTCCACGCGGACCGGAATCTCCGCAAGCTCCTCGATGACGTACTGGGCCGCCATCCCCACGTGCCAGGCCGAGCCGCAGGCCACGATCGTCATCGCGTCGATGCTCTCCAAATACTCGTCGGGGAGGCCAACGCCGGAAAAATCCAGCGTCCCCGCGCCGAAGGACCATTTGGCGGCAGGCGACATTCTCTCTTCTCGAAGGACGCTGTCCAACGTCGCCCGCACGGCCTCGGGCTGCTCGTGCATTTCCTTCATCATGAAATGCTCGTAGCCATTTTTCTCCGCGCCCTTCTCGTCCCAGGTCACCTCCGCCTTGGGGATGGAAATCTCGTCCCCGTTCAGATCAAAGAAGTGCACCTCCCCCGGAAGGAGCCGCGCAGCCTGAAGGTTTCCTATATAATACACTTCCCGCGTGTAGCCGAGCATGGCCGTCGCGTCGGAGGCCAGGAAGGACTCATCGTCGGAAACGCCTATGATCATCGGGCTGTCCTTCCGCGCGGCGTAAATCTCGCCGGGGTAGTCCTGGAACATAAGCGCGAGGGCATAGCTTCCCCGCACGCGGACCATCATGCGGTTGATCGCGTCGATCGGACCGATCTTGTATTTCTTGTAATAGTAATCGACCGTTTTAATCGCGACTTCCGTGTCGGTATCACTGTAAAATACATAGCCGTGCCGCTGCAGCTTCTCCCGCAGCTCCTCGTAGTTCTCGATAATCCCGTTATGGACGCCAATGACTGCCGTGTCGGAATAGTCCGAGCTGTCCTCACGGAAGCCCCCGCTCACGTGCGGGTGCGCATTTTTCTCATTTGGCTCCCCGTGGGTCGCCCAGCGGGTATGACCAATGCCGCAGCTCCCGGGGAGGCTGCGGCCGTTGTCCGTTTTCTCAATCAGATTCTTCAATTTTCCGGTCGCCTTGACGACGTGAACCGAGCCGTCCCCGCCGTAAACCGCAAGACCCGCCGAATCGTACCCGCGGTATTCCAGTTTGGCGAGCCCCTCCAGCAGGATTCCCGCCGCCGGCCGATGCCCCGTAAAGCCTACGATGCCGCACATAACGCCAACACCTCCGTTGCTATTTTTTTTTATTTTACATGACAATCCCAGATTTTTCCAGCCCTGGATTTATCTCCGAATCAGCCAAAACTGTTAAAATGTTACTGTTTCAGTTGACCTTTCAAGCAGGCTGTTGTGACTCATGAAAGTTTTGTCATTCTGAGCGAAGCGAAGAATCCCGTAAGTTTTTTCGCAAAATTGACGGGATTCTTCGTCGCTTTTCATCATCCCCCATCGCCGTAGGCGATAAAATTCTGGGATGTCCGAAGGACGCGCTCCTCAGAATGA
>CADCQU010000323.1 GCA_902803635.1 uncultured Lachnospiraceae bacterium
GCCTTGAGGGCATCCGCCTCTTCCTTGCTGACCTGCTCCTTGACAACCTTCGGAGCGGAGTCGACGAGGTCCTTGGCTTCCTTGAGGCCCAGACCCGTGGCTTCACGGACGACCTTGATAACCTTAACCTTGGAAGCGCCGATCTCGGTAAGCTCGACGTCAAACTCGGTCTTCTCCTCGACCTCAGCCTTCTCCTCGCCGCCGGCAGCCGCAACAACAACGCCCGCAGCCGCGGAAACACCAAACTTCTCCTCAAGCGCCTTGACCAGCGCGTTCAGCTCCATGACAGAGAGCTCTTCGATAGCAGCAATAAACTCCTCTGTGGTGAATTTAGCCATGATAGATATCCTCCAATCTTAATAATTTTCATCTTTCAAATGCGGCCTCCGGCCATCTCACCGTAAAACCGCCCGTTCCTATTACTCCGAAACAAAATTATTCGGCGGCAGGTGCCTCGGCCGCGGCGGGAGCGCCGTCCTTCTCCGCGATCTGCTGAAGAACGCGAGCCAGGTTGGCGATCGGCGACTGCATGCTGCCAAAGAGTCTGCCAAGAAGGATTTCCCTCGACGGGACCTTCGCAAGCTCGGCGATCTGGTCAGCATCGTAATACTTTCCTTCCACAACACCACCCACGAATTCGAAAGGCTTGTATGCCTTCACAAACTTCGCGAGAAGTCTGGCCGGTGCAACGGCGTCCTCCGTGGAGACAGCCAGCGCGTTCGGACCATCAAGGTGCGCATCCAGCTGTGCAAAGTCGGTGCCTTCAAACGCCCGCTTCATCAGCGTGTTCTTGTAGACCTTGTAGATAATCCCGTTTTCACGGAGCTCCTTGCGCATCTGCGTATCCTGCTCCACGGTCACGCCAAGGTACTTGACGAGAACGGCGGCCTTAGCATCCTTGACGGTTGCGGCGATCTCATTGACGATCGGCTGCTTCAGTTCAACTTTTGCCATCTTTCCATTCCTCCTTTTTCCAGATTTTCGACCTGCCGCAAAGCTGCGGCAAATCCTTTCACATCCAGCGCGAATTTCCAGAGGCAAACAAAAAATCTCTGCATCCAAAGACGCAGAGACAGACTTTCCTCAGAAAATCAAATCCTCGGCAGGCGGCAAAGCTTACGTCCCATCGGACACCTGCTGTCTTCGGCTTGATGCGAGGAACATATTACCAAAATATACTCGCGCTGTCAAGAAAAAAATACGCGAATTTTTCAAATCCGCCCACTCAATCGTGGTATTCCTCCCTCTCTTCCATCCCCCACTCTTCCCGGTTCTTCAGCCCGATGCCGCGGCCCGTCTTTATGCCCACCTTAATCATCATATAGGCCGAGAAAATCATAATCCCAACAATCACAAGGGCAATCAGGATTATCTCCATGTTCCCATCCTCCTAACTGTTTGAAACTCCTTATAAAACTACCCGCCGGCACATAAATGCCTGCGGGTAGAAAAAATCAGAACTTCAGCGTATTCACGCGGACGCCGGGGCCCATGGTCGCGGCAAGCGTGACAGACTTGATGTACTGGCCCTTGACAGTGCTCGGGCGCACGCGAAGAAGCTGCTCCATGAGGGTCTTAAGGTTCTCATAAAGCTTCACGTCGTCGAAGGAAGCCTTGCCGATCGGGACATGGATGATGTTGCTCTTGTCCAGACGATACTCGATCTTACCAGCTTTGATTTCCTTGACCGCCTGTCCGACGTTCATGGTCACCGTGCCGGCCTTCGGGTTCGGCATAAGGCCCTTCGGGCCGAGGATGCGGCCGAGACGGCCGACAACGCCCATCATGTCCGGGGTCGCAACGACCACGTCGAACTCAAACCAGTTTTCCTTCTGGATCTTCTCCACAAGGTCCATATCACCGACATAATCCGCGCCGGCTTCCCTCGCCTCGTCAGCCTTCGCGCTCTTCGCGAAAACAAGGACGCGGACGCTCTTGCCGGTGCCGTTCGGAAGAACGACGGCGCCGCGGACCTGCTGATCGGCATGGCGGCCGTCGCAGCCCGTGCGGACGTGCACTTCGATGGTCTCGTCAAATTTCGCCAGCGCGGTCTTCTTCACGACGGCGCATGCCTCCTGGGCATCATACAGCATTGTGCGGTCAAAGGCCTTCAGCGCCTCTGCATACTTTTTCCCGTGTTTCATATCTTATAACCTCCCTGTGGTACGATCGGGCACAAATGCCCTTCCACTCGTGTTAGTTCTCTGCTACCGTAACGCCCATGCTCCTCGCGGTACCCGCGATGACACTCATGGCGGCCTCGATGCTGGCCGCGTTGAGGTCCGGCATCTTCTTCTCCGCGATCTCGCGAAGCTGTGCCTGGGTGAGGGTTCCGACCTTCTTCTTGTTCGGCTCGCCCGAACCAGAGGTCAGGTTCAGGGCCTTCTTGATGAGGACGGCCGCCGGCGGGGTCTTCGTAATGAAGGTGAAGCTCCTGTCCGCATACACCGTGATGACGACCGGGATGATATAGTCGCCCATCTGGGCCGTGCGGGAGTTGAACTCCTTCGTGAACTGCATGATGTTGACGCCGTGCTGACCGAGGGCCGGGCCGACGGGCGGAGCCGGCGTTGCCTTTCCTGCC
>CADCQU010000324.1 GCA_902803635.1 uncultured Lachnospiraceae bacterium
CTTCGTCGCTTTTCATCATCCCTCATCGCCGTAGGCGATTCGATTCTGGGATGTCCGAAGGACGCGCTCCTCAGAATGACAGAAAACGTTACATTGTGGGCTAACCGTACAGTTAGAAAAGATTTGATCTGGCTTTCGGCAATAAGGAGGTAATATGTTCAATTTTGGAAAAAAACAGTACAAAGAGGATTTGGCAAATGAGGCCGCCTCGGAATCTGGGCAGGAAGGAAAAAAGCGTCCGAAAAAGAAGAAGGAAGGCTATTCCTTCGATGATTTGGGGCTGGCTGTGCCGGAAGTGCACGTCAACCGCGCCCAGAACGACATGGAATATATAGAAGAAATCCTGGAGGAGGAGGAAGCGGAGGAGGAAAGCTTCATCGAGACCGAGAACCTCGCCTTCCCCGAAATCCACCTCTCGAAATTAAGGAAGAAGTGAGGCGACCAAAATCGAGGAACCCCAATCCGCTCCTCTTGCCTCCCCCTCCAGGGGGAGGTGTCACGGCGAAGCCGTGACGGAGAGGGGCCGCAGCGGAGAGGGATTCTTTGAACGAAATTTGTCGAAAAAATCAGGAAAATAGCTCTTCCTACTTGCGAATTTGTGCAAAAAGACGTAAACTAAAGAGGAGTGTAAGAGAACCGCTGATGTACTGCGTCAGGCAATCAGCATTTCTCGAAATCGGGATGCTTTCATTTGTCTTTACACTCGTAAGTCTTTTTGGATAGTAGATGAAAATCGAGAAGGCACGGCCGGCGCCTTTTCATTTGTCAAAACATGGCCGGCGACAAGGAGGATACTATGCGTTTAGGTGCGATTGAAGCTGGCGGAACGAAGATGATCTGCGCAATCTGTGACGAGAATGGAAATATTTATGACAGAATGTCGGTACCGACCCTGACACCGGCGGAGACCCTTCCGCCAATGCACAAGTTTTTTGAAGATAAGGAGATCGACTGCCTCGGCATCGCCTGCTTCGGCCCGCTCGACCTCAAAAAGGATTCTCCGACCTACGGACACATCACGACCACGCCGAAGCTCGCGTGGCAGAACTGCGACATCGTGGGGGCATTTGCCGACCTCGGCGTACCCATCGGCTTTGACACGGATGTGAACGGCTCGGTGACCGGCGAGGCGACCTTCGGCATCGCGAAGGGCATCAAGAACGTGGTCTATTTTACGATTGGAACGGGCGTCGGCGCGGGCATCCTCTGCGAGGGGAACCTCGTGCACGGCATGCTGCATCCGGAAGGCGGACACGTCCTGCTCACGAAGCATCCGGACGATCCGATGCCGGGAAGCAACTGCCCCTTCCATCCGAACTGCTTCGAAGGTCTCTGCGCGGGTCCGGCCCTCCAGAAGCGTTGGGGCGTCCCCGGAAAGGAACTCACCGAGCGCGATGATGTCTGGGACATGGAAGCCTGGTACATTGCACAGGCTCTGGTCAGCTACACGATGATTCTCTCGCCGGAAATGTTCATTCTGGGCGGCGGCGTCTCCCACCAGATGAAGATTTTCCCGCTGGTCCGCAAGTATTACGCGCAGTTCATGAATGGCTACCTTAAGACCAAGGAGCTGGAGAATCTCGACAACTACATCGTCTGCCAGAGCCTTGACGACAACCAGGGCCTCCTCGGCGCGGCCATCATCGGAAAGAACGCGCTTGAAGCGCAGAACTAAGTGCCGTTTTCACGACAGAGAGAACACAAGGAGCACGGCGGTCGCCGTGCTCTTTTCACTCACAAAGAAATGGATTGATTCGAAGGCGTAATCGTATTATTATGTTAAAAGAGCGTCCTTTGAGGCTTTGGCGTCCTGCCGAAAAGGCAAATGGATGCCGCCATTTGAACCGCAAAATGAAAAATGAAGGAGGAAGATATTCATGAGCGAAACATTTGACACGGCCCCCGAGCGGAAGCGTCCCGGCGGGTTCCTGGATCTCGGCGACGACGACATTTGCCAAAGGGCAAAAAGGCGGTATAACCGCGTTGCGCTGGCACTTTTAGGCTTCATCCTTGCTGCGAACGCGGTCGCGATTCTCGTCTCCACGCTGTTAAGCATCTTTGCCGTAAAGCCGGAGGGTGTTCTCAAGCTCGTGCTCAGCTTTGCCCCCGTGTACCTCGTCGGCGTTCCCGTCGCCATCCTGATCATGAAGCCAATGCCGACAAAGCGGCCGAAGGAAGAGAAGCTTCCGTTCGGACGGATTCTTGTCCTCATCATCGTCAGCATTTTCTTCATGCTGGCGGGAAACATCATCGGCCAGCTGGTCTCTTATCTATTAAGCGGCGGAACGGCTGAGAACAGAGTGACACAGCTCGTTACGATGGAGGGGTGGCTGCAGTTTATCCCGGTTGTTATTCTGGCCCCGATTTTCGAGGAACTGGTCTTTAGGAAGCTCCTGATTGACCGCGTTGGCCGCTTCGGGGAGAAGATAGCCATCATCTTCTCGGCCCTTGCCTTCGCGCTCTTCCATACGAACTTCTTCCAGTTTTTTTACTGCTTTGCCATCGGCCTCGTGTTTGCCTATGCCTACGTAAGAACCGGCAAGTACATCGTCCCTGTGCTGATGCATATGCTTGTCAACATTCTCGGCGGACTTGTTCCGACGGTGCTCATGCGCATGGCCGAGAGAAATGGCGTGGACGCGGCTCAATTGCAGAATGTTACCCCGGACAAGCTGATGTCCGTGCTTGGTGCCATGCTCCCGCTCCTCATTTTCGAGCTTATACTGTGGGCGTTGGGCCTTGCGGGCCTCATCCTGCTTATCGTATTTGCGAAGAAGGTGCATTTCGAGCCGGCGAAGGACCAGATTCCGAAGGGCCGCGCCTTCTCGACCGTGTACCTTACGGTGGGCTTCATCCTCTACTTCCTCCTTTGCATCGGACTTGCGGTATACACGCTGCTGCTGTAAGGAGAGAAATTCTACATACGAAGGTGCAGAAAAACGCACCTTCGTATTATTTTGCTGTAAAAATCGCGAAAAGTTGCTATAATGGAGGCATCAAAAAAAAGAGAGGTGATGGCAAATGGCAGAGAAGAAGAACGGGAAGGATTTTGATATTCGACGCGCCTACGAGGCGTGGGTCGCGGCCGGCGAGCCGGTGGAGGATCATAAGAAAAACGAGGGCGGGAAGAAGGCCGCTGATAAGCAGAAAAAAAACGAAGAGGAAGGGAAAAACCTGCAGCGGCGGAGCTCTGGAAAAGCGGAGCGAAAGCCCGTTGCAGAGGCTTCCTTTGGAAAAAAGAAAGCCTCTGCATATTATAAGAAGGAGGGGAGGTTCTCTTCACGGGAGGAGAAGGATCAGAAAGACTCTCCGGAAGCGCCTGCATCGAAGGAAGAGAAGAATGGCTTTGCAGGGAAAAGGTTTTCAAAAGATGAAACGCGGGACAGGACGCCGCATTTGCCAAAGGAAGCACCCGCCCAAATGGAAAAGAAGCCGGCCATTTGCCCCTACCACAAGCGCTGCGGGGGCTGCGCGTACATCGAGAAGGACTACGCCTGGACGCTGGGCTTCAAGGAGATGAAGGTCGGCGGCCTTCTCAGGCCCTTTGTGAAGCTGGACGGAATCGTCGGGATGGAGAATCCCTACCATTATCGAAACAAGGTACACGCGGTATTTGCCCATGTCCGCGACGGGAACCGGGAGCGGAACGTCTGCGGGATTTACGAGGCCGGCACGCACAAGGTCGTGCCCGTGAAGAACTGCAAGATTGAGAACGAGAAGGCCGGGGAGATCATCCAGACCATCCTTGGCATGCTCCGTGACTTCAAAATCAAGGTTTATGATGAAGATATGGACTATGGCCTCATGCGTCACGTTCTCGTCCGCGTCGGCCACGCGACCGGCGAGATCATGGTGGTGCTCGTCCTTTCCTCACCAATCCTGCCGAACAAGAACGCCTTCGTGAAGAAGCTTCTCGAAAAGCACCCGGAGATCACGACCATCGTCCTCAACGTCAACGACCAGAAGACCTCGATGGTGCTTGGCAGCCGCGAGACGGTCCTCCACGGGAAGGGCTACATCGAGGACGTGCTCCTTGGCAACCGCTACCGTATTTCCTCGCGCTCGTTTTACCAGGTGAACTCCGTCCAGACCGCGAAGCTCTATAAGGAAGCCATCCGCATGGCCAATCTCACCGGCCGCGAGCGCGTTCTCGACGCCTACTGCGGCATCGGCACCATCGGCATCACGGCGGCGGCCCGCGCCCGCGAGGTCATCGGCGTTGAGCTAAACGGCGAGGCCGTGCGCGACGCGATTCGGAACGCGAAGACAAATGAAATCAGGAATATCACCTTTTTCGAGAACGATGCCGGCGATTTCCTTCGGCAAATGGCCGAGGACCGGGAGATGGTGGATGTCATTTTCATGGACCCGCCCCGCACCGGTTCCACCGAGCGTTTCATGGACGCTGCCGCCGCGCTCCGTCCGGGCCGCATCATTTATATCTCCTGCGGTCCCGACACCCTCGCCCGAGACCTTGCCTATTTGAAAAAGCTCGGCTACCGCGCCCGCGAGGCGAAGGCATTTGACATGTTCCCCTTCACCGAGCACTGCGAGGTGGTCGTGTCATTAACGAAAAGCTCGAAGTGAGGAGGGGCGACGAAGAATCTCAATGAGAACAGATGGTTTGGGTAGAGCTTCTCTGCCCCTTTGTACCTGAGATATATGTGGAGATAGTAGGAGGACTGTATGCTAAAACGTGGAAGCATCGCGGAGGTGACGATTGCGAGGGTAGATTATCCGAATCGCGGACGGGCGGACACCGAGGAAGGGCAGAAGATTACCGTGAAGAACACCCTCCCCGGCCAGAAGGTGGAGGTGCGCATTTTCAAGAAGCACCAGGAGCGTGTGGAGGGAAAACCGCTGCGCGTCATCGAACCCTCCCCGCTCGAAACGATGGCCCCGGCCTGCGACCTCTTCCCGGAGTGCGGCGGCTGCCTCTACCAGACGATCCCCTACGAGGAACAGCTCCGGCTCAAGGCGGACCAGGTGCAGCGGCTCCTTGCGGAGGTCTCGGATCCCGGGACTATCTTTGACGGCATCCTTCCAAGCCCGCAGCCCTTCGCCTACCGCAACAAGATGGAGTTTTCCTTCGGAGACGACCGCCCGGACGGGCCGGTGAACCTTGGCCTGCACCGCCGCGGGACGACCTACGACGTCCTCGATGCCTCCTCCTGCCGTCTGGTCCATCCGGACCTTACCAAAATCCTAACGGCTACGCAGGACTACTGCCGGGAGCGGCATTTGCCGAAATATAATAAGAAGATCCACGTCGGGGTTCTTCGCTACCTCCTCCTCCGCCGCTCCGAGAGCAGCGGGGAGATTCTGGCCTACCTCGTTACGTCGAGCCAGACCGAGGAGACATTTGCCGCGTGGGCCGAAAGGCTGCGAAAGCTCACGCTCGAAGGGACATTTGCCGGCATTTTCCACGGAATCGACGACGCTAAGGCCGACGCACTCATCGTCGAGCGCGCCGAATGTCTCTACGGCCGCGACTATTTCTATGAGGAACTCTTGGGCCTCCGCTTCCGCGTCACAGCCTTCTCCTTCTTCCAGACCAACACCAAGGGGGCCGAAATCCTCTACGAGGCCGCCCGGAGGTACGTGCTCGGGGGAGCACCGGAGGGAGGCCTGTTCCAAGGTTCCACAGAAACGGAAAGCTTCAAGGAAATAGTTTTTGATGCTGCGCTGGCAGGAACAAATGGCTCTGTGGAATCTGATTCGAACGGGGAGGTGTCCGAAACGAGTGGTTCCTTGGAATCGCTTTCGAAAATGACGATGGCTAAATCGGAAAGCTCTTTGGAAACAAAACTGGCTGTAGGAACGGGGAACTCTCTGTCTGAGGAAATTGATGGACGGGGGTCGAAATTTGAAAACCGCCTTCCGGTACTCTATGATTTATATAGCGGCACGGGCACGATCGGGCAAATGCTCTCCCCGGCGGCGAGACACGTCTACGGGATCGAGCTCATCCCCGAGGCGGTGGAGGCGGCCAACCGCAACGCCGCAGAAAATGGCCTCGAAAACTGCACTTTCCTCGCAGGGGACGTCCTTGCAAGGCTGGACGACCTCCCCGAGCCGCCCGACTACATCATCCTCGACCCGCCCCGCGAGGGCGTCAACCCCAAAGCCCTCTCCAAAATCATCGATTACGGCCTCGGAGAGATGGTCTACATTTCCTGCAAAGCCTCCAGCTTCAAAGCCGACATGACCACCCTCCGCGCCCACGGCTGGCGCATCCGCCGCTGGTGCCTCGTAGACATGTTCCCCCAGACCCCGCACGTCGAGACGGTTGTCCAACTTTCCAAGGGAAACATATCGAGTCAGAATGTCAGAGTTGAATTCTCTCTTGAAGACATGGACATGTCCAGGTTTCAGCAAAGAGCTACATATGAGCAGATCCAGGATTGGGTGCAAGAGAAGTACGGATTTCATGTGACACACCTGAATATCGCCCAGGTAAAACGAAAGCACGGGATCATTGAACGTGAGAACTATAATAAGCCGAAATCCTCTGATTCTCGGCAGCCAGGATGCCCGGATGAAAAGGTACAGGCCATAAAGGCTGCCCTTCGGTTTTACCAGATGATATAGTCATTCGGAACGATTGAATATTGCAAATAGAAATTGAAAACTCACACAGATTGTGTTATAATCCAAATTGGAGTTTTATAAGCAATCTGCTGTGAGTTTTTTGTTTAAGGAGACACA
>CADCQU010000325.1 GCA_902803635.1 uncultured Lachnospiraceae bacterium
AGCTTTCTCCGCATGCATGGCAACTGGACTGTTTTCTGCACACTGAGGCGTCGCTTCGCTCAGAATGACAAGCCGTTCACGAGGAAAACAGTCCTATTTTAGGGGCTACCTGAATTATAACGAATTGCTTTGGATGCAGGGCTGTGTATTTGAGGTTGTATTTGCAAATTCGGGAGAGAAAGTGTATAATATAGAAAAATGCGGTGGGTGATTTCCGAGGTGAAATTCATCGCGTGAAAGAAGCTTCTGATTCGGATTCTTGTACGCAAGAAGGGAATTAGATCTGCAAAACTGTCTCCGATGGGGGAATGATGGGGGCAATTTGGAAACAATTTAACTAAATACCCATGTTTCACCTGCCCCCTTAGGGATGGATTTTTGAGAAAAGGAGGAAAGAGAATGGCGGGAAACAAGTATGCGGGAACGCAGACCGAGAAGAACCTGGAGGCGGCATTTGCCGGGGAGTCGCAGGCGAGAAACAAGTACACGTACTTTGCCTCGAAGGCGAAGAAGGAAGGCTTCGAGCAGATTGCGGAGCTGTTTTTGAAGACGGCGGACAACGAGAAGGAGCACGCGAAGCTGTGGTTCAAGGAGCTGAACGGCATCGGGAACACGGCGGAGAACCTTGCGGCGGCGGCCGACGGGGAAAACTACGAGTGGACCGACATGTACGAAGGCTTTGCAGTGACGGCCGAGGCGGAGGGCTTCCCGGAGCTTGCGAAGAAGTTCCGCGGCGTGGCGGCCATCGAGAAGAGGCATGAGGAGCGGTATCGCGCTCTGCTTCGCAACGTGGAGATGCAGGAAGTCTTCAAGAAGAGCGAGGTCAAGGTGTGGGAGTGCCGCAACTGCGGGCACATCGTCGTCGGAACCGAGGCACCGAAGATTTGCCCGGTCTGCTCGCACCCGCAGAGCTATTTCGAGATCACGGCGGAGAACTATTGAGGCTCTGTCGAAACAAAATGTAGGTTACAATGCAGGTGGTTCCGCGGATGCGACGGAGGCACCTGAAAAAATGTTTCGAAAGGAGATTAAAAATGTTCGAAGGAATCAAAAACTTTCTCAAAATTACGATTCACATCCTTGGAGTGATTACCCTGATCGTGCTGCTTCTCCATCTGCCGGTTCTTATTGCGAAGCTGACTGGCCGTGAGATGCCCGAAGCACCGGCATGGTGCAAGCTGTTCCGCTGCAAATGCTGCGGGAACTGCTGCGATGATGACGATTTTGATTACGAGGAAGAATAAAGAATTGAATTGAAAAAGGGTAGAGGGAGGCGAAAGCCGAACCTCTACCCTTTTTCGTAAGCCACGTGCTGCCGAAGGGCAGCTGAATTCCGTACGCTTCACAAGATGCCCTTCTTACAGCCATTTCTTCCATTTGAAGAAAATGAGGCTTCCGATGACGATGGCGAGGGAGACGAGGAAGACGATGGGGTAACTAAACTCCCATTCGAGTTCTGGCATGTATTTAAAGTTCATTCCGTACCAGCCCGTTACGAGCGTGAGGGGGGTGAAGATGACGGTCACGACCGTCAGGATGGTCATCACGCGGTTCTGTTTTACCGAGAGCTGCGACTGGTAGAGGTCGCGCACCTGCACGGTGATTTCCCGAAGGGTCGTCACGTAGTCCTGCAGTCGCATGATTCTTGCACAGAACATGTCGAAATAGCGGAGATTTGCCTCGGCGAAAAAGCCATTTTCATTTTCCCCGAGTTCCTGCCCGAGGTCGAGGAGCTGCTCGTAGTGCGTCCGCATCGCCAAAAGGTCGCCGCGGATCCGCGTGACCTCGCCGAGCACGTCTCCTCCACTTTCCTCGAGAGTTTTCTCCTCCATTTTGCTGAGCCGCCGTTCCCAGGACTCCAGCACCGGCAGATCCCTTCCGATGATTCCCTCCAGAAAATCGTAGAGGAAGCGTTCCAAACCTGGGTATTTCCAGCGTTTTCGCGTGACGAGCGGCTCGATGTAGCGGAGCGCGTGTTCTGCATCATCGATAAATACAATTCCTTTTTCATCCATTGCAAATGAAAATTCATAGTCGTGGCTCTGCGGCTCCTTCCGATCCGGAATGGAGAAGCTGCCGGTGAGCGAGTCGATGTTCACCTCGGCCTCGGTCATGTGCGGGTGTTCCAGCTCCAGGTCGAGGTCGATGCCCATCCCGAAGCGCTCCTGTGCCGTTGCCCATTCCACCCGGCTCATGACCGCCGCGTAAGGAACTCCACCCGTCAGGGCTTCCTCCAGGGTCACCTTTCGGAGAGTCTCCGTGATCTGATACACATGCAAGCCCGTCGCCCCCTTTCTTTTGATCTGTCAAATGCGGTCTCCCGATGAGAATCTTCCTATATTATAGAGGGTTTCACGGCAAATGTCGATATGGAAATTCGCTGCTGCGGCCCCTCTCCGTCACGGCTTCGCCGTGCCACCTCCCCCTTGAGGGGGAGGCAAGAGGAGAGGCGATTCTTTGTTCATAAAGCCGACGGATGCCTCACCGCTGCGGCCCCTCTCCGTCACGGCTTCGCCGTGCCACCTCCCCCTGAGGGGGAGGCAAGGGGGAATACTGCATTTTATGCATTTTTTATAGTTATTCTTGACACGCAGGCTTTATTATTGTACAATTTAATTAGTTGTTCCGTGCGCTTTTGTGCGGAAAGGTTCGTGTATAGCAGCTTGAAATTTGTTGCCCGTCCACCCTTCACCATTTTTTGTTTCATGAAAGGAGAAAGTATCATGGCAAAAGGAAAGAAAGGCAGCGCCGCATTTGCCGTGGCGCAGCAAATCGGAAAGTCACTGTTCCTACCCATCGCGATCCTGCCATTTGCAGGAATCTTACTCGGAATTGGCTCATCATTCACAAACGCGACGACTATTGCGACTTATGGTCTCCAGAATGTCCTGTATCCAGGCTCGATTCTTTACAGCATCTTCTCCATCATGGCCGATGCCGGCAACGCCATTTTCGGAAATCTGTCCCTGATCTTCGCCCTGGCCGTCGGTCTCGGCATGGCCAAGAAGGAGAAGGGTGTCGCGACGCTCTCGGCCGGTATTTTCTACATCGTTATGAACGTCATGATGAGCAGCCTGCTCGTCCTCGAAGGGGTTGTCGTTAACGGTGAGATTGTGGGCGACGTAGCGGAGGGTGCTATCACCACGGTTCTCGGCATCACGACCTTCAACATGGGCGTTTTCGGCGGCGTTATCGCGGGTCTCGTTTCCGCGGCCCTGTGCAACCGCTTCTACAAGGTGCAGTTGCCCTCTGCGCTCTCCTTCTTCGCAGGGACTCGCTTCGTTCCGATTATCTGTATCGCCACGGCCATCGTGACCGGCGTTATCTTCTACTTCCTGTGGCCCTTCATCCAGGCCGGCATCTATGCCCTCGGCGGAATTGTCCAGGCGACCGGGTACTTCGGCACCTTCATCTACGGTGTTATCGAGCGTGCGCTCATCCCGTTCGGCCTGCACCACATCTTCTACATGCCGTTCTGGCAGACCGCGATGGGCGGCACCATGGTCATCGACGGCGTGACCGTCATGGGTGCGCAGAACATCTTCTTTGCGCAGCTGGCTTCCCCGAACACGGTGAAGTTCTCTGTCGATGCCTGCCGCTTCCTGACCGGTAAGTATCCGTTCATGATGGGCGGTCTTCCCGGCGCGGCCCTCGCGATGTACGTCTGCGCAAAGCCGGAGAAGAAGAAGGAAACCGCTTCCCTCATGTTCTCCGTTGCGCTGACCTCGTTCCTGACCGGTATCACGGAGCCGATCGAGTTCACGTTCCTCTTCCTGGCACCGGCCCTCTTCATCGTCCATGTCGGCCTTGCCGGTGTTGCCTTCGTTGCCTGCCATGTTCTGCAGATTTGCGTCGGCACAACCTTCTCGGATGGTCTTATCGACCTTATCCTTTACGGTGTGCTGCCCGGACAGTCGAAGACCAACTGGATTATGCTGATTCCGGTCATTCTTGTGTTCTTTGTCCTTTACTTCGTCATCTTCCGCTTTGCCATCAAGCACTGGGATATCAAGACCCCGGGCCGTGAGGAAGGCGACGGCGAGGTGAAGATGATGTCCAAGGCCGAATACCAGGCCGCGACGGGTGTCGGCGTGGCCGGTGGCAAGGCTGGCGACAGCACGAATTACGATATCAAGTCTGCCACGATCCTGAAGGGCGTTGGCGGTGCGGCAAATGTCACGGAGATTGACTGCTGTGCGACACGTCTGCGTCTGAGCTTGAAGGATGGTACCAAGGTTGACCAGCCCACTCTGAAGTCGACGGGCGCGTCCGGCGTGGTAATCAAGGGCAATGCCATCCAGGTCATTTACGGCCCGCAGGTCACGATCATCAAATCGAACTTTGAGGAATTTGTCGATGCCGTCCGTGTCGGCAAGGTTCAGGAGATGACGGACAGCGCGGCACCTGCTGCGGAGGCTGCGGCTCCTGCTGCGGCGAAACCGTCTATGCCGGATGAGATCCTCGGTGCTCATGCAAATGGCACGATGCTCCTTATGAACGAGGTCGAGGACGAGGCATTTGCCTCCGCCGCGATGGGCTACGGCGCAGCCATCGAGCCTTCGGAGGGCAAGCTTTTTGCCCCGGCGGATGCCAAGGTTGACACTGTATTTGACACGAAGCACGCCATCACTTTGGTCACCAAGACCGGAGCGGAGGTTCTTCTGCACATCGGTATTGATACCGTGAAGCTGGAAGGCCAGTACTTCACCACTCATGTGAAGGATGGCCAGGAAGTCAAGAAGGGCGACCTGCTGATCAGCTTCGATATCCCGGCGATCCAGAAGGCTGGATACAAGGTTACCATCCCCTGCATTATCTGCAACACCGACGACTACGCCGCCGTGCTGCCGCTCAAGACCGGCGCAATTAAGGCGGGCGAGGACTTCGTCGAGCTGAGGGGTTGAGAATTATTTGAAGTAAAATAGTAGAAACAAGCCCCGTCATGCCGGTTTCGGTGTGGCGGGGTTTTTTGCCTCTCCGTCACAATTGTTCTAAAAGCCGGGTGAGGTCTCCCCGCTGCTGCGCCCCTCTCCGTCACGGCTACGCCGTGCCACCTCCCCCTGGAGGGGGAGGCAAGAGGAGGGGCGTTACTGTTCAGCTAACCCCTAAAGTAGTATTGTTTTTCCTCGTGAAGGGCTTGTCATTCTGAGCGAAGCGAAGAATCCCG
>CADCQU010000326.1 GCA_902803635.1 uncultured Lachnospiraceae bacterium
ATGCGACCACCCTCGAAGAGGTATTTCGAGGAGGCACCCGCCCCGTAGGCGCGGATGTCGGTCAGCTCCTCCATGATAAGGATATTGTAAAGCCCCTCTTTTCCCGGCAGCGCGAAGCCCGTGTTCTCAAGCCCGCCCTTCATATTCTTCTGGCGGTAGAGATAATAAGGCTCCATGCCCATTTGCCTGGCCGCGCCGTAGGCTAGTCCGATAATCTCCTCGGAATTCTGGAACGACAGCCCCTCGTAGCGGCTCATGTCCTCAATCTTGCCCGCCTCAAAGGCCTCCCGCAGGGTTTTTGTAAGCCGCGAAGCCCGCTTGACGGCCAGCGAATGCACCGTCAGCTCGTCCGGGCGCATTTGACAAATGGCTTCGCAGGTGTGCCGGACGTCCTCGGGTTCCTCGCCGGGGAGTCCCAGGATGATGTCCATGTTGATGTTGTCAAATCCCTCCTCCCGCGCAAGCGTAAAGGCCCGCTGGGTGTCGAGGACGGTGTGCCGGCGGCCGATAAGGTCGAGCGTCCGCTGGTTCATGGTCTGCGGGTTCACGGAAATGCGCCCGACGCCGTGGTCTTTGAGGATGCGGAGCTTTTCCCGGTCGATGGAATCGGGCCGGCCCGCCTCCACGGTATATTCATGGAGTTTCGACAAATCATAGATTTTTGCCGTTTCCGTAAGCAGTCGGTCGAGCTGCGCAGCCGTGAGGGCCGTCGGCGTCCCGCCGCCGATGTAGAAAACCAGCGGTGTCAGCGATTTTCCCTCGGAAAGGTCCCGCTCCGCGCCCCTTTGCATCTCGGATAACAGAACGTCCAGGTACTCGTCCGTCCGCCTCGCCCAGGCATCCGTCGGCGAGGCCGAGAACGTGCAGTACAGGCAGATGGAGGGACAGAAGGGGATGTGGGCGTAGAGGCAGAAGGGGCTGTCATTCTGAGGAGCGAAGCGACGAAGAATCCCGTCAGATGTGTCCGAAGCCTTAGGGGATTCTTCGCTTCGCTCAGAATGACAGGTGACATCGCTGTCATTCTGAGGAGCGAAGCGACGAAGAATCCCGTCCGTTGTGTCCGAATCCTTACGGGATTCTTCGCTTCGCTCAGAATGACAGGTGGTTTGCGTAACATTCTGGCTCTCCTCAACGTAGGGCTGTAGCCCCACGGCCTCCAGGATTCTTCGCTCATTTTCCGCAACCTGCAACGCCAGCTCTGCCTTCTCGTTGGAAACGAGATAGGTCTCTTTTAAATAGGAAAGAATCTCGTCGCGCCCCTTCCCCTCCTCCATGAGCTTCATCGGGATCTTTGTCGGGCGAATGCCCGAGAGCGTCCCCCAGGGGAGCTTCCGGCCAGTATACGCGGACAGCGTCCGGTACAGCTCCCGCTTCAAGTCATTTTTCGCCTCCGTCCGGTCGACATAGTCCGGAATCTCCACCTCAATCCGAAGGTCGCGGGGAACATTTGCCTTCTCCGTATCGGAAACCGAAAAAATCTGCACCTCGTCGTCCGGAAAGAACGCCTTCACCAGAGAGTGCAGATCATAAAAAAAGTCTTCCTTATTGACACAAACGCCTACGTTCATTTTCCTCTCCCTCGGCGTATACACAAATCAAAGCTCCGGGGATTTCGACGCATCCTCCCTCGGTGCTACTTTAAACCGCTTCTTTCGAACCTACCGTATTCCCTTCACTCTCCGCTCATAACCGATCATCGTAATTTGGCCGTGCCCCGGGATGACCAGGGTATTCTCCGGCAACGTCGTGAGCAGCTTTTGCAGGGAAGCCCACATGGCCTCGTCGCTCCCGGTCGGGAAGTCCGTTCGGCCGTAGCTGCGGTAAAAGAGGGTGTCGCCGGCAAATAGAATCCCGGCATCGCCCAGCTCCTCCCGGCCCGTTCGGGAGCGCAGCAGGGAGCGTTTCTCCCCCTCCCTCGCCTTCAGGAAGAGGCAAATGCTCCCGCCGGTGTGTCCGGGGGTCTCCAGCACCTTGAGTCCGGCCCCGGCAAATGCCAGCTCCTCCCCCTCGGCAACCCAGACATTTGGCCGGACGACCGAGGGCACGCCGCCGTAGGGCGGACAGTTCAGACTATCGTCCTCGAACATCACCCTCTCCTTCGCCCCTGCGACGACGGGAAGGCCGGGGAACCTCCGGAGCAGATCGCCGACGGCCATCGTGTGGTCGTAATGCGCGTGCGTTAGAAGGATGGCCACGGGACGGCCGCCCATGCCGGCCATTTCCTTCACGATGCGGTCCGCCTCATCCCCCGGATCGACAATGAGCGCCTCCTTTGTCTCCTCGTTAACGAGGATGCTGCAGTTCGTCCCCAGCATCCCCACCATCAGCATCTTCACAGTAAAATCCGCCATGTTCGTTCCTCCTCGCCCCCTCTTCTGTTCTCACCCCAGCAGCTCCTCTTGGCTCCCCCTCCGGGGGAGCTGTCAGCGCCTCCGGCGCTGACTGAGAGGGGCCTCACCCATTTTTCCTCTCCACATCAATTACATCCCGCACCTTCCGGATCTCGCGGATCATCACGTCGAGCTCCTCATGGCTGTGCACATTGAACATAATCTCCAGCGAGGCGGTCCCGGTCTTGCTGGTTCGCGTCGTCAAATGCAGAATATCCACTTTCCGTTCAGAAAATACCCTGGATACATCCACGATCAGTCCGGTGCGGTTGCTGGCGTAGATGACGATATCCACCGGATACGCGTCCCCTATCTTCTCATCCTCCGGCAGGACCCACTCCACCTCAAGAAGCCGGTCGCGGTCCATGTCGGACATATGGAGGACGTTCACGCAGTCGTTGCGATGAATCGTCATGCCCCGCCCGCGCGTCACAAAGCCCACAATCTCGTCCCCCGGAATCGGGCTGCAGCATTTGGCAAAATGCACGGCCACGCCCTCCATGCCAAGGACGACGACGCCGCCCTTTTCCCGCGGGGCAATCCTGATCCGTTCGGCGCCTGCATTTGTCGATGCGATAATCTCCTGGTCCGTCAACTGCTTTCGCTTGTCGTCCACGAAAAGGCCGGACAGCTTGTTCACGACCTGGCTGACCGCAAGCCCGCCATGGCCGATGGCCGCGAGCACCGCGTCCCAGTCCCGAAGGTTGTACTTGCGAATCACGACCTCCTGATATGCCGGGCGCAGAAGCTCCGAGGTCGCGAAGCCCTTCTGCCGGATGGCGGCCTGCAAAAGCTCCTTTCCGTGCTCAATATTGTCCGTCTTGAGCTCCTGGCGGAACCACTGGTTGATCTTGTTCTTCGCCGAGGGGCTCTTGACCTTCTTCAGCCAGTCCTGGCTCGGGCCGCGGCTGTTGTTCGAGGTAATAATCTCCACGCGGTCGCCATTTTTCAGCACCGTATCGATCGGACAGAGCTTCCCGTTAATCCGACAGCTCACCATGCGGTTGCCAACGGCCGAATGGATGCTGTAGGCAAAATCAATCGCGCAGGAGCCATTTGGCAGCTCCTTCACGTCGCCCGCCGGCGTAAAGCAGTACACGTTCTCCGTAAAGAGGTCGAGGTCGTCCTTCAAAAGCGAGAGGAACTCGCGGTTGTCCGACATGTTCTGCTGCCACTCCAGGATCTGGCGCAGCCAGGTGAGCTTCTCCTCCTCCTGGTTCCCGCTAATCTTGCGGCCATTCGAGGCCTCCTTATACTTCCAGTGTGCGGCGATACCATATTCAGCCGTGCGGTGCATATCGAAAGTGCGGATCTGAATCTCGAAGGGCGTGCCCTCGGGACCGATCATCGTGTTGTGGAGCGACTGGTAGCCGTTCTGCTTGGCCATCGCGATATAGTCTTTAAATCTACCCGGAATAGGCCGATACATCTTGTGGATAATGCCAAGCGAGGCGTAGCACTCTGTCACCGTGTTCACAATGATGCGCACGGCGAAAAGGTCGTAAATCTGGTCAATGGTCTTGTCCTGGTTGACCATCTTCTTATAAATCGAGAAGAAATGCTTTACACGCCCCTTGACCTCGGCCTGAATTCCCTCCTTCGCGAGCTGTTCCTTCACCTCCCGCACGATGCCCTCGACAAATGCCTGTCGCTGGGTTTTGCGCATATCGACCTGGTGCACCAGATCGAAGTAGGCCTCCGGCTCCAGATAGCGGAGGGCGAGGTCGTCCATCTCGACCTTGATTTTGGAAATGCCAAGTCGGCCGGCAATTGGGGAGTATATATCCATGGTCTCCCGCGCCTTCTCCCTCTGCTTGGCCGGCCGCTTGTACTGGAGCGTCCGCATGTTGTGCAGGCGGTCCGCCAGCTTGATCAGGATCACGCGGATATCCTTGGCCATCGCGAGGAACATTTTCCGAAGGTTCTCCGCCTGGATCTCCACCTTGTCGGCGTTGTAGTCGATCTGGCCGAGCTTGGTCACGCCGTCCACCAGAAGGGCCACCTCCGGCCCGAACTCGCGGAGGATGTCCTCATCGGTCACCGACGTGTCCTCGACCACGTCGTGCAAAAGCCCCGCCGCAATGGTCTCCTTGTCAAGCTCAATCTCGGCGAGGATGATCGCGACCCACAGGGGGTGCGTCACGTAGGGCTCGCCGGAATTTCGTATCTGGTCCTTGTGCGCCTCGGCCGCCACCTCGTAGGCCTTGCGGATCATCGTAAGGTCCGAGGACGGGTGGTACTTGCGGACGCAGTTCTCCAACATCGCGTACAAGTCCTCCGGGCTTACGAAATCATTCGATTGCGGAACGCTCAGTTCATGGCGGTTTTGAAATACGTCCTCCGGCTTTGAAACGGGGAGCGTGTCCCCGCCGCCGGAAAGCTCTGCACCTGCGGGTCTACCTCCCCCGCTTTCGGGCAGTCTCTCAGAACTCTCCATCTTAACCTGTGTTTTTTCCTTAACTTTCAGTTCGTCCATCGACATAGCCGCTCCCCCTTTCCTATCATTTTTTTATTAGGGTAGAGGGAGGCAAATGCCGATCCTCTACCCCTCTCGCGAGCCGCGTGCTGCCGAAGGCAGCTAAATTCCTTACGCACCTCTGTGAATAAAACAGCGCGACGCACTGCACCCCGTGCCATCGCGCCGCGCAAGCATAGAACAGAAAACACCCCGAAAATTCCCGTCATGCACGATGTCTCCATGCCATGACAGTTCAGGCGTTCCCTCGCGGAATTCGCAGCGCATATTTGCCTCCTCCGCGAATTCCCCGTATTATTTCCCCGGATAGCTGATGACGGTGCGTACGTCGTACCCTTTCAGCTTCTCACGGCCCTTCAGACCTTCCAGTTCCATCAAAAAGACCATGCAAACCACCTCGCCGCCCAGCTTCTCGATGAGCTTCGCGGCCGCCCCGACCGTCCCGCCAGTCGCAATGAGGTCGTCGACAATGACCGCCTTCATACCTGGCTTGATGGTATCCTTGTGCATCTCAATCACAGCCTTGCCGTACTCCAGGTCATAACCCTGCTCCAGAGTATCACAGGGGAGTTTTCCCTTCTTGCGGATAAGGCCAAGAGGCTTGTGCATGTTGTAGGCAAGCGCCGACGCGAAAACGAAGCCCCGCGCCTCGGCCCCACAAACGATGTCAAAATCTACATCCGCCAGTTTCTTCTGCATCTCATCAATCGCGAGCTGAAAACCGTCCGCGTCCTCCAGAACCGTCGTGATGTCCCGGAACATAATCCCCGGCTCCGGAAAATCCGGAATCGTCCGCACATAATCCTCCACCTTCATTTTGGGCATAACATCCTCCGTTCTACACCGCCGCCCTTCCTCTGTTTTTCTTCCTATTTATATAACAAATGAAAGACAACGCCGCCTATAAAAATAATGAATATTATATCACAAATAGTTCCCCTGTGAATATAGTAATTTCACGAAATTTTCAGAAAAAAATTCATCTTTCGTTACAGTTCAGGTGGCCCCCGTCAGCTGTCATTCTGAGGAGCGAAGCGACGAAGAATCCCGTCAACTTTACGAGAAATCTTACGGGATTCTTCGCTTCGCTCAGAATGACAA
>CADCQU010000327.1 GCA_902803635.1 uncultured Lachnospiraceae bacterium
AACGATGCCTTGAAGAACGTTGTCATCGCCATCTACGACTATTGCAAGGCAGCCTACGCCTACTTCTTAACCTAAACCTCGTGATACATAACGCTTTTGTCACGTCTGGTTTTGCGACTAACCTGTCCCCGTGAACCCTTAAAACCAATGGCAAGGCAACCAGTGTGACATGGGGGCGGTTCTATACCCAAAGAACCGCCCCCATGTCTCCTTTTCAAGTTGCCCTTGTCTGTATGCCTGATTGTGCGTATAATGGAAGCATGACAGCGGGCGGTTTTTGGCCGCCGAAAGGGTAACGCTATATTTGACAAGGAGGAAAGATTATGGATACATACAAATGGGTACGAAAAGGGTTGCGCTGGATTATTCTGGCGGCGGCATTTGTCTTCTTCTTTGCGGCAAATGCTGTCCCGGCGGAGGCGAAGACGATTACGATTAAGTCTCCGGAGGACCTTCGGGACATTAACTGGGCAAATAAGGGCTTCGGGCCGGGCAATACGTACGTGATCGGGGCGGACATGACCCTCGGCGACGGCGAGTATGCGACCTGCCGGCTGACGAAGGGGAAATTCACGATCGACTTCAACGGGCACACCGTGCAGAACGCCAACAATGCGCTGGGGGTGTTCTCGATTTCCGGCGCGGAGGTCATTTTCAAGGACAGCAAGGTGAGCTCCACGAAGCCCAGCGTCCGCTCCTACGGGGCCGGTGCGATTGACATGACCGCCGGGAAGCTCACCATCAACAGCGGGAATTATCTCGGCCTTAGCAACGGGACGAACAATCCCTGCGCCCTGCACGTGGGCGGCGGAACCTGCATTGTCAACGGCGGCTTCTTTTACGGGGACACCATCGGGGCGGACTGCACGGGGGCGAAGCTCTACATCAACGGCGGCACCTTCCAGACCGGCTTCTGGTTCGCGCTCGCGGATTTCGGGAACGCGGCGATTTCTGTCGCGAAGGGCAACTTTATCGGCGGAACGACCACCTACGGCTACCATTTTTCGCTCGGCGCCTTAAGCGGAACGAGCCAGACCTACAATTTCGGCAAATGGCTCGCCAAGGGTTCCTCGTTTTCCCCGACCTTCCAGACGGGCTACTGGAATCTGCAGTCCTCGGTGACGGCCTATCCGACGATTTCAAATTACTACGCGGTGGCGTATGATACGCAGACCCTCGCGATTACCAGCAGTCTTAAAAAGCCTGCGGCCACGGCCATCACGAAGATCCAGGCCGGCACGACGAAGCTAAAGCCCACCTGGAAGAGAAAGACCGGCATTTCCGGCTACGAGGTGCAGTTCTCAACGAGCAAAAAGTTTACAAGCGCGAAGACGGTTCGCATTAACGATGCAAAGACTACCGCCAAGACCGTCAGCGGCTTCAAGAGCGGCAAGACCTACTACGTCCGCGTGCGGACCTTTAAAACCTTCAACGGCCGCCGCTGGTACTCCAAATGGAGCACCGTGAAGGCGCAGAAGACGAAGTGAACCCCAAACGGGGACAGGTGAAAGTGTTTCTGAATGGATAGGCAAATGGCGGGCGGCTTTCGCTGCGGCATGTCAACCTGGGCGAGAGCCAGGGCCAGGGCGAGAATCAGAATCTGGAGTCGGAAGCGTAAAAACTCGATGACGACAATGCAGCAGGGGACGGTTTTATGTCTTACAAGACAGGAAACCGTCCCCTGCTGAACTGTAGCGAAATTTCTGCGGCTGGTCTTTTCGAAGAAAGAATAGGCAAATGCGGAAAAAGGTGTTAAGATAGGGTGGGATTAACATCGGTGATGTTGCGTATACGGAAACTGCATACGGATAGGAACTATTTGGCACCTGGTTATGTGGAGGGAGTTTATGGGAGAGAAGAAAAACGGAAGGAAGTGGCGGATACAGGCGATTCATGAGCGGAGCGCGGTGAATGACATACGCTACCGCGGGCCGCTCTCGTACCGGCATTTGCGGATATTGGGCTGGATTTGCATTTTCATCTCCCAGATTGCCCTGCTGCTTTCCCTCGCCGGAACGTATAGCCCGGAACTGGAGGCGAAAATCGGCCCCGCGCAGGACGTGCTCTCGTTTATTGCCTCCCAGTCGGTCACGCTCCTTCTCCTTGCGAACTTTGCGATTATTTTAAATGCCAGAGGCCGTTACAGGATACTTTTTGCCTTATACGGGGGTGTCTGCGTCATTCTTTTCCTGCTTGTAGCTCTCTTTTTTGAGTATTACGGGCTTGGAATCGTGAGCCTGATCCTGGGAGACAGCCGGGACGTGGCCCGGGTTTTTCTGATGTCGGGCCTGCAGATCAACTTTATCGCATTTAACCCCTTCGTCGACCTCCTTCTCTGCACACTGCTCATCCACTTCCTGAACGGGCAGCCGAAGAGGTTTTTTACGGGGAAGCGCATCCTGATTTTCCGGTGCTTTGCCATCCTGCCGATTCTGTATGAGGTTGGCTGCATCTATGCGAAAGCGCTCGCCTCCGTGCAACTCATCGAAATCCCCGTGATTTTTTATCCGCTTTTGCCGACGAAGCCGCCGATTACCTTCCTTGTCTTTGTCGCGATTGCCGTCTTCCTGAAGGTTCGGGAACGGATTTTCCTGCGGAACGGGAAGACACACGAGGACTATCTGGCGTTTTTGAAGACAAATGTCAACTCCCTGCATTTTTCGCTGTTTACTTCCATTTGCTTTGTCGTGGGGGCGTTGGTTGACCATTTGCTTGTCATCGCTTTCACAAATGGCATTTCCCTGTTGGTTGCTGACCAGACAACGTCGGTCCAGGAAATGTTCGCGCGGGCGACGGACATCGTGATCAACGATCTGGGGTTCGGACAGTCGGGACGGCTGGTCTTCATGGTGCCCATCGTGCTGCTTTTCTCCTACACGCGGACCCACAAGAATCAAATCGTTGACCTTTTGATTCCGGTTCTGGCCATCATCGCCATCGTATTCCTCTATATTCATGCACTCTACATAGCGGCGTGCATGCTTATCCAGAATTTTGACAAGATGGTGTCTCCGATGATTATGATATTGGGGTGAAGGGAGGTTTTCGAAACTTTCGGGG
>CADCQU010000328.1 GCA_902803635.1 uncultured Lachnospiraceae bacterium
CGCGAGGAGGTGCTGCCATTTCCGGTCGACGATGAGGCCGGCAAATTCACGCAGGAAGGCATTTGGGTAGAAGTAAAATTTCGTCTTCGCGGAAATGCCCTGCACCTCGAAGCCATTTTTCTGCGCGAGGACGTAGCCACGGAAAATGTGGTAATTAGTCGTTGCAAAAGCGACATTTTTCTTTGTGATATCCCCAGCATTTGCCTCGATGACCGCCTTCGAGAACTTCATATTCTCATAGGTCGTAGTGCTTTTTGTCTCCGCAAGAATGCGTTCTTCAGGAATTCCCTGTGTGCGGAGATACCGCGCCATCGCCTCGCCCTCAGAGGTTCCCTCATTTGCCCCCTGACCGCCGGAAGGCACAAAAACAGCGGTGCGGCCATTTGCCTCTTCCTGTTTTTTGGCAAATGCAAGAGCGGCGTCGACGCGTCCTCGGATGAGGGGCTTCAAGGTTCCGTCCTTGTTGATACCGCA
Source organism: uncultured Lachnospiraceae bacterium (assembly GCA_902803635.1). Taxonomy (GTDB): domain Bacteria; phylum Bacillota; class Clostridia; order Lachnospirales; family Lachnospiraceae; genus Chordicoccus. The sequence goes on from CADCQU010000328.1 coordinate 475, forward strand.
GCCGAGGATGATGACAAAGTCCCGGTCAAGGGACGGCCGGAAGCGGGCCGCGAGGAACGCGCAGGCCACGGTAGATAGAAACAGGCATTCAAAGTATCCAAGAATGTAGACAAGCGCACTGCGAAAGACATCGAAGAAGGCTGACTCCGACCAACTCGTCACGAGAATGGTCTCCGTTCCCACCGTGAGGATGGTCGCGGCGAACCAGAGGATACCGAAAACGATGCCGAGCGCGTTCACGGGCCGCCGTCCCTCGTGGCGCATCAGCCAGATGTTGCTAAGTGCGAGGAGAACCGAGAGCACAAGCATTGCCGGCATGAGGCCTATGAGGAGCAAAATTCCGGTGTCGGCAACCAGGTGGAAGAACTTGCCGAAGGAAAACACGGCGTTGTTCAGCAATTTATAGCTGACAAACGCAAGGACGACCGCGAGGTAGATGGAAAGGCCCCCGCAGGCGACCATCTGGTAACCGAATTTGCCCTTCCGCCGGTAATCGAGGAAGCTCCAGAGCATGATGATGACACTGACGACGATCGTCGCCAGGATGACAAAGATGACTTCCCGGTAGCCGTTGAAATTCGCCATGCCATCGATCTGCTCCAGAATGACGTTGAAGGACCCGACCCTAAACGTGCGGTCCATGGTATAGATCATCCCGGTGGCCTCGCTGTAAAGATAGCCAGCCCGGATGGTCGTCTTGCCATTCCCAACCGCCCGTAAGTCAAAGACCAGCTCGCCATTTTCCAGGCGAACGTTCTCGAGCTCCACGACACCTTCCGGCTGCATCGTCACCTCCGTCTTCGGCGGCTCCGCGTCTGACAGACGAATAAAAGTATGCATGGTGTAATGGCTGCCCACGGAAAGTACGTATACCACCGAGAAAATGATTGCGAGAATTACGAAAATATTCGAAAAAAGAAACTTTTTGTTTTTCATACCGTTCCAGCCTTATAAAAATGATGCGACATTCTTTGCAGCTGTGATATCCCTTGCAATAGCCACAATTTTTACAATTAGAAATCTATATAATTTGACAACGTAGGCGTCCTTAACATTTTTTATGCACTGTTAGTTTTCAGTATTTTCTAGCACGCGTATCTGAAACCTTGGCAAGGATTCTAAATATAAGCTGAAAACCTTCCACTAATTATACCGATTCAATTATTATAACACAAGAATTCCTCTTCTGCGAGAAAAAAATATGTTTCTGGGGATGGTTAAGCTAAAATTCCCGATAAATGGTTTTGAGCTTATGGTGCGGGAGCTACCGAGTTACACGTTAAGCTCATATCCCCAAAAAAGGCATTTTGAGCTTATATTGTGAGGGATGACGAGCTGCAAGTTAAGCTCATATTTCTGATAAAGGCATTTTGAGCTGATAATTTGGGGACTACCGCGCTACATGTTAAGCTCATCTTTACGAATAAGGATTTTTGAGCTTATATTGCGAGAGCTGCCGAGCTGCAAGTTAAGCTCATTTTCCCGATAAGGGCATTTTGAGCTTATAATTTGGGGACTACCGCGCTACATGTTAAGCTCATATTTCCGAAAAAGGATATTTGAGCTTATAGTGCGTGGTTTGCTGGGTTGCAAGCTTGCCTTTCGGAATCAGCCACAATCGTTCAAAAAGCAAGCTTGTGGCTGATTCTGCGAACCTGCTTGCCTTCTAAAATCAGCCACAACAGTTCAAAAAGCAAGCTTGTGGCTGATTTTGCGGACAAGCTTGCTTTCCGAAATCAGCCACATAGGCTTGTAAAGGCTTTTTCGAGCGTATAAAAGCCCTTGCAAAAAAAGCAGGCGGATGACCGGAAATCGGTTCATCCGTCTGCTTCGTTGTTATCCAATCAGTTCAGCAGCGAATCTTCTCGGTTCTGCCGTAAAATCCTGCGGCAAAAGTGCTCAGCAAGATCACTCACTTCTCTCGCATCGCGGCAAGCTTCCCCCGCGAGCCTCACTTCTCCCACAAGATTCATCACTTCTCCCGCATCGCGGCAAGCTTTCCTCGCAAGCCCCCTCACTTCTCTCGCATCGCGGCGAGCTTCCCCCGCAATCCCCCTCACTTCTCCTGCATCGCGGCGAGCTTCTCGTAGCGCTGCCTGGAGAGCTCGGCGCCTTCGGCGAAGAGGGTTTTGGCGTTTTCCGGGAAGGTGCGGCGGAGGGAGGCGTAGCGAACCTCTCCGTCGAGGAATTCCTCGTACGCGATGCTCGGGGCCTTGGAGTCGAGCTGGAACTTCGGCGTCGCGTCCGGGTTGTACCTGTAGAGGAACCAATAGCCGGCATCGACGGCCTTCTTCATCTCGTCCTGCACCTTCGCGGCGCCGCACTTTAAGCCGTGCTCCTGGCAGGGGGCGTAGGCGATGATAATCGACGGCCCGTTGTACTCCTGCGCCTCCTTCACGGCCTTCACGAGCTGGGCGTTGTCCGCGCCCTGCGCGACCTGGGCGACGTAAATGTTGCCGTAGGTCATAAGGATACTGCCGAGGTCCTTCTTCGGGGACTTCTTCCCGGAGGCGGCAAATTGCGCGACCGCGCCGACCGGGGTGGCCTTCGAGGACTGGCCTCCGGTATTGGAGTAGACCTCGGTGTCCACGACAAGCACGTTGACGTTCTCGCCGCTCGCAAGCACATGGTCGAGGCCACCGAAGCCGATATCGTAAGCCCAGCCGTCGCCGCCGTACATCCAGAAGGTCTTCTTCGCGAGCTGGTCCTTCGCCGCCAGGATTTCCCGGCAAAGCTTTGCCTTCTCGCCGTCGTCGGAGATATCCAGCGCGTTCACGACGTCCTGAATCTTCCCGGTCTTCTCCTCGACCGAAGCGGCAATCGCCTCCCCGGCGCTCATCCGCCCCTCCAGCACCGCCGAGAGCTTCTCGCCGGTCTTGTCCGCCTTCTCGCCGATAGCAGAGGCAATGCGTGCAAAGCCAGAAGTATACATCGAGGATGCCAGCTTCCCGCCGGCCTTATTCGCCACGTCATCAAGGAGGGCGGCCTTCCTCTCCTCGCGGCTCTTCGTAAGCTCCTCCTCGAGAAGCGCGATGAGCGTCTCCGCTGCCGCCTTCGAGCCGTCAAAATCGTCAAATGCCGCCAGATACGCGTCGCAGGCCGCCGCGACCTGTGCATTTGCGCAAATGTCGCGGTACTTTTCCACGCGGCTCTTCTGGGCCTCGCGCTGCTGGTTCACGGAAAGCACCATGCCAAGGGCAAATTCCGCGTTGTTCTCGAAGAGGGAATTTGTCCATGCCGGACCCTGGCCCTTCTGGTTCTTCGTGTAGGGGATACCCGGCATCGCGCTGCCCCACGCCTGCGAACAGCCGGTCGCATTTGCCCAGTACACCCGATCGCCGTAGAGCTGTGTCAGAAGCTTCGCGTAGGGCGTCTCGCCGCAGCCCGCGCAGGCCGCCGAGAACTCGAGGAGCGGGCGGCGGAACTGGCTGCCCTTCACCGAGTACGGGTCGAAATAATCCTTTTTATCCGGCAAATGCAGGGCGTACTCCCACGAGGCGGAGGTATCCGGGGCCTCGTCGATGGGCGTCATCACAAGGGCCTTCTCCTTCGCGGGGCAGACATTTGCGCAGCTCCCGCAGCCGGTGCAGTCGTCCTCGCTGACCTGCATCGTAAATGCAAGACCTTCCACCTGCTTGCCCTTCGCCGGGACCATCTTCGTGCCGGCGGGGGCATTTGCCGCCTCCTCGGCCGTAAGCAGGTACGGACGCACGACGGCGTGCGGGCAGACATAGGCACAGCGGTTGCACTGGAGGCATTTGTCTGCATCCCAAATCGGCACGCGGGTCGCGATGCGGCGTTTCTCGTAGGCCGTAAGACCCATGTCCATGATGCCGTTCTTGTAGCGCATCAGCTTGCTCACCGGCAGGTCGTCACCCTTCTGCTCGTTCAGCGGGTCAAGGATTTCCGTGACCACCTCCGGAACATTGCGGGGCGCCTTGGGGGCATCCTCAGCCGTCTTCCACGCCTCGGGCACCTCCACGAAGGCCGGGGCCGCAACGCCCGCGTCGATGGCGGCAAGGTTCCGGCGCACCACGTCCTCGCCCTTCTTAAAATACGTCTTCTCGGCGGCGGCCTTCATGTAGCCGATTGCCTGCCCCACCGGGATGACCGGCAGGAGCGCGAAAAATGCAGCCTGCAGGACCGTGTTGGAGTGGCTGCCAAGCCCGAGGTCGTAGGCAATCTTCGTGGCGTCGATGGTGTAGAACTTGAGGTTCTTGTTCGCGATGTCGCGCTTGGCCTTCGCCGGGAGCTTCTCCTCCAGCTCCTCCATGCTCCACGGGCAGTTGAGGAGGAAGGTCCCGCCCGGCTTCACCTCCGAGGCGATGTCGTATTTGCCGATATAGGTCGGGTTGTGGCAGGCCACGAAGTCGGCGGATTTGACATAGTAGGAGGAGCGGATCGGCTTGTCGCCGAAGCGAAGGTGGCTCTTCGTAATACCGAAGGACTTCTTCGCATCATACTCAAAGTATGCCTGGCCGAACTTGTCCGTGTGGGAATTGATGATCTCGACGGTGTTCTTGTTCGCGCCGACCGTGCCGTCGCCGCCGAGGCCCCAGAACTTGCAGCTCACCGTGCCCGGCTCCTCGATGCAAATGGCCTCCTCCTCCACAAGGGAGCGGTGGGTCACGTCGTCGATGATGCCGATGGAGAAGCTGTCAAGCGGCTGTTCCTTTGCAAGGTTCGCGAAAACCGCCGCAATCTGGGAGGGCGTGGTATCCTTCGAGGAGAGGCCGTAGCGGCCGCCGACCACCGTAAGGTCCGCCCGTCCGCGAAGGGCCGTGCAGACGTCGAGGTAGAGCGGGTCGCCGACCGCGCCCATCTCCTTCGTCCGGTCGAGGACCGCGATGGACTTCACGGTTTCCGGCAGCGACTTTACGAAGCGCTGCACGTCGAAGGGACGGTACAGATGCACCTGCACGAAGCCCACCTTCTCGCCGCGTGCATTCAGGAAATCAACCACCTCGCGGACGCAGCCCGAGACGGAGCCCATCGCGATGATGACGCGCTCCGCGTCCGGCGCACCGTAGTAGTTGAAAATATGGTAATCGCGGCCGGTCACGGCGTTGATCTTCTGCATGTAGTCCTCAACGACATCCGGCAGCGCGGCGTAATCACCGTTATTTGCCTCGCGGACCTGGAAGAAAATGTCCGGGTTCTGGACCGTCGCGTGGACCATCGGATGCTCCGGGTTCAGGGCATTTGCGCGGAAAGACGCCAAAGCCTCGATGTCGAGCATTTGCCGAAGGGCCTCGTAGTCCATCTGCTCAACCTTGTTGATCTCGTGGGATGTGCGGAAGCCGTCGAAGAAGTGCAGGAAGGGCACCATGGCCTTGATGGCCGACAAATGCGCGACACCGGCGAGGTCCATGACTTCCTGGACGTCGCCGCTGGAGAGCAGGGCGAAGCCCGTCGCACGACAATTGTAAATATCGGAATGGTCACCGAAGATAGACAGGGCGTGCGAACCGACCGTGCGGCTCGCGACGTGGAGGACCGCCGGCAGACGCTCGCCCGCGATGCGGTGCATCGTGGGGATCATCAGCATGAGGCCCTGGGACGATGTGAA
>CADCQU010000329.1 GCA_902803635.1 uncultured Lachnospiraceae bacterium
GCATCGGCCACTTGCCCATCCCCGGAAAGGCCATGGAGTCTCTCATACTCCCTGGCGGCGGACGTCTCGGAGCCGCCCTTGCCGACGGTGTAGATGCGGATCATCGTGCGGAGGAAATAGAGGGCGTTAAGAACCGAGCTAAGCGCGAGGGCCAGCATGGTCAGGATAATCTTGACAAAGCTCTCGGCGCTCACCGCCGCGAGCGCGAAGAGGAGCTTCGACGAGAAGCCCGCGAAAATCGGGATGCCGACCATCGAGAACGAGCCGACGAGGAAGAATAACCCCGCCGTACGGGCACGGTGCGCACTCCCCTGCAGGTCACGGAACCGAAGGCTCCCGCCCGAGACCTCCGCAAGGTAGGGCGTCGTCAGGAAGAGCAGGGCCTTTGTCACGCAGTGCGTCAGGATGTGGAAAATGGCCGCCGTGTAGCCGGCCAGCCCGCCGATCCCGATGCCCATGAAAATGTAGCCGATCTGCGCGGCCGAGGAGAAAGCCACCATGTGGTTCACATTTTTCGCCCGGAGGGCCGAGACCGAGCCGAAGACCATCCCCAGAATGCCGAGAACGAAAAGGATCCGGCTGATCTGCATTTTCGCAAGCACCTCGGTACCGATGACGCGGAGGTAGATTTTAATAAGAAGAATCAGGTACCCCTTCGACACAAGGCCCGCCAGGAGCGCAGCCGAGGTGGGCGTCGCCCAGCCGTAGGTGTCCGGCATCCAGAAATGGAAGGGGAAAAGCCCGATCTTGATGCAAAGTCCGATGGTCAGAATCCCCGTCGAGAGGGCCAGCGTCATCAGCTCGTTGGGATTTGACGAGAGCTCCACAATCACCTCGTGCATCGGCACCATCAGCAAATGCCCCGTGATCGCGTAGAGAAGCACGAGGCCTAAGAGAAAGAGACCCGAGCCGAGGAGGTTTAAGACCATGTAGCGGACCGCCGCCAGCGTCGTGCGTCCGATCTGGCGGATAATGAGAATGCCGCAGGAAGTCAGAGTCGATATCTCAAGAAATACGTATCCCGTGAAAATGTCATTTGTGAAGACCAGCGCAAGGAGCGCGGCCCGAAGAAGATGGACGAGGGCATTGTACAAATGCAGCTTGCTCTCATCGACGTCGATTTTCAGGAATTTCCCACCCATCTGCACTGCGCAAAATTCGACGGTGAGGAAGGTGAGCACGAGGATGGCCTCCAAAATGCCCGCGCGGAGCTCGTTCCCCCAGGGCGCGGGAAATTCGCCGAGGACGAAGGTGAACGCCTTGCCGCTGCGGATGCAGAAGACAAGCAGGATCGCCGCCAGGGCGATGGCGACCAGCTCCAGCACCACCAGATAAATTTTCGCTGCCCTCCGCCCCAAAGCAAGGCTAAGAGCCCCCGAAAAGAGGCTCATGAGGATAAGTAGGAGGGGTATGTTCCGCGCTAATTCCAAGGTGGTTGGTTTCCTTTCCGATAAATTTGTCAGCTTCCATAAGGAAAGCTCCTGTCATCCTGAGCGAAGCGAAGGATCTTTTCTGGCGATTCCTTTACCTATCCTCCGTCTCATGCTTCGACAGAAGGTAGATCTGATCTAAATCGAGGGTGTGGTAGCGGCGGTAGAGCCGCACCGTCAAAGCAAGCATCACCGCGGTCACGGAGACCGAGACCACGATGCCCGTCAGGACCAGCCCGGCGGGGACTGGGTTAATGTAGGCATCCGGGTCGGTCACGCCATTTGTAATAATCGGCGCGGAACGGCCCCGAATATAGCCCAGAGACGCCAGAAACAGAAACACTCCGGTATCCATGATATTCATGCCAATGAGCTTCTTGATGAGGTTCCGGTGAAAAAGGAGCATCGTGAGGCCGATTCCGAAAAGAACGATGGCCACCGCCTCCTCATAATTATTGAGTAATACTTCCATTGGACCGTCCCTCCTACGCATTACCGCCAATTCTTCCCCGCCGAAACAGGCTGAAGAAGCCGAACATCGTGAAGGCGACCACGAGCCCGACGGCGATATCGAGCGGAAGGATCAGCCCGCCCGAGAGAATCGCGCCCGGCGTTCCCTTGGGAATGCCGTTTTCGATGCCGTTTCCGCCGGTAAAGAAGACGTAGCCCTTCGCGAAGCTGTAAAAACCGAGCGCGGCCACGCTCCCAAAAAGGAAAAGCTTCCTTGTAAAGAAGCGGTCCACATGGTCAAAGCCGAAGGCCGCCGTGAAAATCACCATCCCCGCGCCGAGGACCGCCCCGCCGGAAAAACCGCCGCCGGGACCGTTCTGCCCATTGAGGAGAATGTAAAAGCCGAAGAGGAAAATGCAGGGCACGAGGAAAAGCCCGATTCCCCGCAAAATGACGTCCTTCGAGGTGTCAAAATAGCTGTCCTTCGAGATGCGGTAATAGTCCTCCAGCCCCTTGCGCGTATTTTTCTTGTCAAGGCTAAGGAGAATCATCACGACCACCAGGGCCGTGAACAGCACGTGCGACTCCCCGAGCGTGTCAAAGGCACGGTAGTCGAGAATCATCCCGGCGACCACGTTGATTGCGCCGGTCTCCTCAACGCCTTCTGCCACATAGCGGTCCGAAACCACCGAGGCGCGGGCATTTTCCTCGCCGTAAAGTGGCAAATGCGCGACCAGAAAGAGGAGGACGCCGATAATGAGGATGCACGAGGCGACCGCGACCACGCGGTAGAAAATCTGGAACGTTTTCCGCTCAAGGGCGACGGCCGTGGTCGTGCCGGGACTTTGGTCGATCAAAGCCCGCGTCCGCTTCTCCCGCGCCTTTATCTCCTCGCGGGAGGCATCATACGCCTCCACCGCAAGGTCCGCATTTTCCAGTGGGTCCGTCTCCCCCGCCAGCCATTTTCGAAATTTTTCCTTCATGGCGACTCCTCCTCTTCCTCCTCCTCCCCAATAAGCCCCTCGTCCACCTTCCGGAGCTTCCGGAGCGTCAGGAGAAAGAGGATCGTCGAGAGGCCCGCGCCGACCGCCGCCTCCGTGATGGCAAGGTCCGGCGATTCCATCAGCATCCAGACAAGGCTCATCACCGAGCTGTAGGCCATGAAAATGACCACCGACTGCAGAAGGCCGCGCGTGACATTGACGGCAATCGCGCAGACGATGAGGGCCACCAGCAAAATCACTTTAAAAATCTCCGTCATTTGCATCTTCTCACCGCCTTTTGCCCTTCTTCCTCGCTTGTTTCCCCTTGCCGGAATGATTTTTCGGCAAATGTCCCGTACCCGTTTCCTTTGCGTTTTCTTTCTTTACGTCGTCTCCATCCTTCGTCTCAGCCGGGAGCTCTGTACTCTTTTCACCACAAATCCTACGTATATGTTTCAGATATTCCGTGTCGCCCTCCATCTCGATCCTCGCCAGAAAATGCGAGTTCACCGGGGACGTGCACCAGAGGAAGACGATGAGGGCTGCGAGCTTGAGCAAATCCATCCCACCACTTACGCTGATCATTAAGCTCAAAATGACCAGAAGCATGCCCAGGGAATCCCCGATTCCGGCCGCGTGCATCCGGTTCAGCACGTAGCCGAAGCGATAGTTGCCCAGCATGGCCGCGGCAAAGGCAAGAATTCCGCCCAAAAGCAGCACGGCGGTCAGGCCAAAGCGAATCCACGCAATCATCTGCACTCCCTCCCAATCGTTGCAGAACAAACAAATTCTCCAAAAGGCGAAGTCCTTCCCTTTCGCTCAATCATCCTTCCGCCCCTTCCTCTTCCGAAGGTAAACGCTCGAAAGCACCAGCACCGTAACGAAGCTAATCATCGTGTAAATAAGCGCGACGTCCAGAAGGTAGCTCTCCCGAAGCATCTGGGAGAGGATCGCGATCATCGCGATCACAAGGCTCCCCAGCATGTTCACGCCGAGGATGCGGTCCGTGACCCGCGGCCCAATAATCGTCCGCACGAGGGCCAGTGCCAGCAGACATCCCATGAAAACAAGGGCTATCGAATATAATGTATGGTAGGCCTCTGAAAGCATAGTTCCCTCCTGTCATTCCCACCGCAGCTTCTCTAAAATCTGCACAAAGCGACTTTCCGCGATTCCCTCTCCGTACTCCGGCCGCAGGCAGTGCACCACGAAATGCCCCGCCTCCATGGAAACCGTAATCGTCCCCGGTGTCAAGGTGATGGCATTTGCCAGAAGAACGTTCTGAACGCTGCTTTTTAGCGTCGAGTCAAATTCCACCAGCACCGGGTCGGGCCGGCGTTTCGGCGAGATGGCGAGCCCCGCCACCGCCAGCGCGGCCTTGACAATCTCCCAGATAAGGCAAATGACGTAGGACAGGAACACCGGGACGTTCTGCCAAATGCACCTCTCGCGCCGGATCGTCCAGCCAAAGGTCCACCTTACAAACAAAAAAAGGAGCGCGGAAAGAAGGCAGCCGAAAAGAAGGATTTCGGCTGTCACGCGCCCGTTAAAAATCACCCACAAAACGAAAAACAGGATAATCATCGCCATCTCCGTCCCATGCTTTTTCTGCATTCCGGCAGCCCTTCCTTTTACAGGTGCCGGGCAATAAAATCGGCCTTGGGAGCTGTTTTAGACCTCTCACCGGTTTCCTTACACAGCCCCGTTAATCTGCGGCGCGAGTATAAGAAGTATGGTCGTTGCAACCATCGCGATGAACAGCCCGCCGAGGACCACGAAACTGCCGGTCCGCGTCCGCCCCCGGTCCGTGTCCTTCCGCCGGATCATCGTGACCAGGATCATGGCCATGCCAATCACCACGGCAATCACGCCTGCCGCCAGAAGCCCGATCATAATGTTGTATACCATCTGAATCATAATGCGTCTCCCCTTTAGAAAAGCATTTTCTGCGTCAGTGCTATCAATTTATATTCTATCTTCGTAACTATATATATATTTCAAATTTACGCCTGCGAAATTTTTGCGCAATCCATGGCTTCCGCAAATATCCCCCGAAACTCCTCCGCGTCCGCGCAGGGCGCGATGACCTGCCCGATGCGGTCGGTCCCATCGTGCATCGCTGGAAGAGCATCCCCGGGGACATAGTCAAAGGAAACTTGAATACCTCTTTTTGCAAGTTCCTTTATTCTCTCTTCACGAATTGCCAGAAGCCGTCCTGGTTTTTCCAGATAGAGGAGGCTTGCCCGGCAGGGAGAGCTCCCTTGCAGCGTAAAATCCGCCGCCTCCCCCACCGATACGCGGAGCATTTGCCCGTAATAATCGATGCCGCCGTAGAGCGAGATGAGCTCCGGGATGCAGGTAGCCCCGCAGCGCCCGCCGGCCTCGATGACGTAAATCTCCTCGCCCACGATGAAGGCATCCATGTTCATCGCGCAGTTGTCCATGCCCGTCGCCTGCACGATCCGCCGCACCTGCTCAGCAAGGTCCCGCGTAAGGGCTTCCGTCATCGGACAGGGGAAAATATGCCCCACCGGCATAGACGTCGCGCCGGCTCTATATACAAGCTTGTCATGCGGCAGGAGCAACACGATCTCCCCGTTCCGGATGAAGGCATCGACGCCGATCTCATGGCCCTCGATGAACTTTTCCAAAACAAGGTAGGGCTTCGCGGTGACTGTTTTTGCCTTGGCAAATGCCTCCGCCACCTCTTCTTCGGTGTCCACGCGGATGATCCCCCGGCTCCCGGATTTGTCGGTCGCCTTCACGATGCAGGGTGCGCCAAATGTGGTAAAGGCTTCCAGTGCCTCGGCAAGGCTTGTCACCCTCCGAAAATCCGCCGTCCGGACATTTGCCGCAGCAAATGCCTCCTTCATGAGGGCCTTGTCCGTCAGGATTTCGGCCGCCCTCCCGGAAATGCCCGCAAGGCCGAGCTGATCGTTCACAAACCCGATTGAGCGCACCGCGACATCCGTCCCCGTCGTGCAAATGCCGGCAATCCCGTGTGCACGGGCGGCGGCGAGGATTCCCTCCGCGTCCGTGGTGTCGAGGTAGAGCACCTCGTCCGCCAGCGCAAAGCCCGGGTAATGCCCCTGGTAGCTTACGACAATCGTGTAAAAACCAAGCTCGCGGGCCTTTTGGATGAGCGGAACCTGGTAGATTCCCGCCCCTAAAATCATTATTTTTTGTTGCATAGGAATCTCCAGACTATATCTTTGTTTCCCTCTTCTCCACCGGAGCCACCGTCTTCTTTGTCTCGGGGGAGGTCCTCCGAATGCGTCTCCTCCGGGGCCACTCAATATTCACGGTCTCCCGGATGATATACTGCGGCGTATCGTTGATGGAGAGAATCACCTTTCCGATATATTCGCCCATAACGCCCAGCATCAGCATGATGAGGCCGGAGAAAATGAGCAGGCAGCACATCGTGGAAGCCCAGCCGACGGTCATGTCCGGGCTTAAAAGCTTCCGTACAATGGTAATAATCGCCGTCACCAGCCCCGCGAAGGAAAACACAAGTCCAAAAATAAAGGAAATACGAAGCGGCAGTACCGTATAGTTAAAATACGAGACCCAGAGCCGCGCGAGCTTCGCGAGCGTATAATTTGAGGTTCCCACCTCGCGCTTGTGGTGCTCCACCATGACGTTCGCGATATTTGTCGTCGTCCGATAGAAAAGCCCGTCCACGTACGGATTAAAGTTCTTGTAGCGGATCACCTCGTCGCGGACGGCCCGCGTGATCACCCAGAAATTGCTCGACACAATGTCCTTCGGCCGCCCCAAAAGCACCCGCGAGGTAATCTCGTTAAACTTGCTCGTCAGATTTTTTACGAAGCCATTTTTCTTCGCCGCATACTGTCCATACACAAGGTCGTAGCCCTCGGAAATCTTGTCCAACAGCCGGAACACCTGCGAGGGGTGCGTCTGCATGTCGTCGTCCATCCCCAGGATGAAATCCCCGTCAGCAAAATTCAGTCCGGCCATCAGCGCGTTGTGCTGACCGAAATTTCGCATGAGGTTGATGCCGTGCACCGTGGGGTACTGCTCCGCCAGCCTCCGGATCGCGCCAAAGGTGTCGTCCTTCGAGTAATCGTTCACGAGAAAGAAATCGCATTCATAGCCCTCGTGCTTTTCAAATTCATCCATCACCATCGTGACGACCTTCTCAATCGTCGCCTCGGAATTATAACAAGGGATGATCACAGATACCAGCGTCTTCTCCCCATCCATAAACTAGATTCCTCCATTTGCCAGAAAATCATAAAACAGCGGCGTGCCCCCGGTATGCAGGAAAAGTATATTTTTTCCCTCGATTCCGTGTTCTTCAATATACGCACGCATCCCCGCAAACGCCTTCCCGGTGTACGTGGGGTCGAGCGGAATGCCTTCCATGAGGAATGCCTCCCGGATGGTTTGGCAAATGCCCGCATCATACTGTCCGTAGCCACCGGCAAGATAGGCATCCTCCAGGCAGATTTCTCTCTCAAATCCCTCCGGAAGCGGCAAATGCGCATCCTGAAACCATGCCCGTACGCCGTCGGCAAGGATCCGGCTTCCCCTCTCCTTATCGCGGGAGACCGAGATGCCCACAATCTTCCGACCGTCGCCCGCCCGCAAATGCCCGGCGACAAGCCCGCTCTGGGTCGCGCCGGTGCCGGAGGCGTGGAAAATGTAGTCGAAAAAGACGCCCAGCTCCTCCTCCTGCCGGCAAATCTCGCTATACGCCTGTGCGTAGGCGCGGGCTGCGACGCCCTCGTTCCCCTCGCCGAGCCGGTTGCCGTAGATATAGTAGGGAACCAGCCCGCGGGACCTCGCCCGATGAAAAGCCTCGTCCACCGCCGGGGCAATCGCATTTTTCGCGCAATAGATAATCTCCGTGCCAAAAAGCCCCACGAGCCGGCTATTTGCCGTCTCCGCGTGCGTCCCGTCCGGGTCGTCCGAACAGACCATCATCGTCGGAACCCCCTCCCGGTAGCAGGCATTTGCCAGCACACGGCAAAGGTTCGAGCGGCTGTTGCCGTACATAATGAGGCAATTTGCCCCCTTCGCATTCATATCCGCAAGGAAGGCCGCCGCGATCCTCACCTTGTTCCCGCCCAGGGAAAACGGCAGAAGATCGTCCCGCTTCATATAATATTGATTTCCCAGCAAATGCAGCGGCACGATGGGTGTCTTTGCAAATGCCCATTCCATAGCCTTGGCCATAAAAAACTCCCGCACATCTCTGCGCGGGAGCAAACATGGGAAGAAGGAATTTGGGGTAATGCTTATCTTGCGATAAGCCCTTCTCAAGAAAGGAGTTTACTACCCCAATAGCCACAAAAAAGACACTTTTTTCCCAATTATTTCAAACAACCGCGCAAAATATAAAAATTTAGAAAATCTGATTCATCCCATGGGACTGTTCATAGGCCTGGATCATGTCCACGTTCGCCTTTGCGGTGGGCGAGAGCATGCTGTCGTCAAATTGCCCCGCCGGCACCGTGGGATGGTACCACGAGAACTGCGAGAAGTACTGGACATACTCCGGCTTGCTGAACGTGTAACCCGCCCTCGCGTAGATTTCATTTGCAATCAGACGAATCTCCTGTGCGGACCGACCATCCAGTTCCGAAGGACTCATGAGGCGCGTGCTGCTATCCGCAACCAGCTCGCCGCCATTTGCCTTCGCCTTGACGGCAACCTCGTTGATGGCCGCCTGCTTTTTGGCGGCTTCGGCCTCTGCGGCAGCCTTCCGGGCGGCTTCCTCCGCCGCTTTCCGGGCAGCCTCCTCCTCGGCGGCCTTCCGGGCGGCTTCCTCCGCCGCCTGACGAGCAGCTTCCTCCTCAGCGGCCTTCCGGGCGGCCTCCTCCTCGGCGGCTTTCCGAGCGGCTTCCTCCGCCGCCTGCCGAGCAGCTTCCTCCTCAGCGGCCTTCCGGGCAGCTTCCTCCTCGGCAGCCTTCCGGGCAGCTTCCTCCTCGGCGGCCTTCCGCGCAGCTTCCTCTTCCGCAGCCTTTCGGGCGGCCTCCTCCTCGGCGGCCTTCCGCGCAGCTTCCTCCTCCGGGGTCAGCGTGCTTCCAGCTGTACCCGTAGACGTATCCCCACTCGTTGTCTGTGAGACCGTGCTTTCATCACTTCCCGTGGACGTGCTCGTAGTAGTGCTCTCCGTCCCGGAAACCATGCTCGTATCACTGCTCGTCGTCCCAGAGGCCGTGCTTGTGTCAGTGCTTGTCGTCCCAGAGGCCGTACTTGTATCGGCGCTTGTCGTCCCCGAAACCGCGCTCGTATCGGTGCTTGTCGTCCCCGAAACCGCACTCGTATCGGTGTTGGAGGCCTCCGAAATCGACCGATCTATTTCCGACGGTGTCGGTGTCAGGATGACATCCGACGAGACGGTGCTCTGCCCGCCGGAAAAGAGCTTTGTGAGCTGCCAGTTCCCGGCTGCGGGTGAGAGGAAGAAAGCCAGTGCACCGACCAAAACGCCTCCCACGATGCAGGGTGCCAGCCATTTGCGTTTCTTCTTCCCTTCCTCCTGCGGCGGTTCATCCTCGAAGAAACCCCGCATATCCTTATCCTTGTAATACGCCTCGTCCGAGTCCACGAGCCGGCCGCTCCCGTCCTCCGCAAAGTAACGGTAGCCGTCGTTCGGGGCCTTGGGCTCGTCCGTATCGGCCTCAGTAGCCTCAACCTCGGCCTGTGCCGCATCGGCCTCGAAAACTCCCGCTTCGGAAGTTCCTTCCTCAGAACCGTTTGCTTCGAGGGTTCGCTCTTCGGGTATCCCCTCTTCAGAGCTACCCGCTTCGTTCGTTCCTGCTTCGAAAGCTCCTTCTTCAAAGCTACCGGCTTCGTTCATTCCTGCTTCGGTAGTTCCTTCTTCAAAGCTACCGGCTTCGTTCGTTCCTGCTTCGGCAGCCCCTTCTTCAAAGCTACCAGCTTCGTTCGTTCCTGCTTCGGGAGTTCCTTCTTCAAAGCTACCGGCTTCGTTCGTTCCTGCTTCGGGAGTTCCTTCTTCGGTAGTTCCTTCTTCAAAGCTACCGGCTTCGTTCGTTCCTGCTTCGGAAGCTCCTTCTTCAAAGCTACCAGCTTCGTTCGTTCCTGCTTCTGGAGTTCCTTCTTCAGAGCTACCCGTTTCATTCGTTCCTGCTTCGGAAGCTCCTTCTTCAAAGCTACCGACTTCGTTCGTTCCTGCTTCGGGAGTTCCTGCTTCAAAAGCTCCGGCTTCGTAGGTTCCTTCTCCGTATGCTCCGGTTCCGGAGGTTCCTTCTCCCAAATCTTTCGCTTCGGAGGTTCCATCCTCGAAATTTCCCGCTTTGGACACTTCCGCTTCAGAAGCTCCTGCTTCATAAGTCTCTGTTTCGGTGGTTCCTGCTTCGGATGCTCCTGTCTCTAAAATCCCATCATCAGAAACTCCCGTCTCAAAAGCCCCCGCATCGGACGTTCCCGCATTGAAAGCACCTGTGTCAAAGGCCCCCGCTTCGGAAGCTGTATCCGCTGCCACCTTCGTTCCGGCCTGTGATGCAGCGAAGGCCTCGACCAACACGGCGCCTGCAGCAGCTCCTAAAATCCCCTTTTGTTCATTATCTGTATCTTTTATCTCTTCTGTATTATCTGGAGATACACTTCCGTCCGGCACATCCGCAGCCACGGCATCCGTCTGATCCGATAATCCACCCTCAGCAAGGCCTGCTCCACCGGCTGCGTCCACAATACCTTCAAGTGGCGGATTTGAACCATCCCCTGCCACCGAACCTGTTTCACCGGCTTCCTTCACGGCATTTCCATACACCGCCTCCGCATAAACGTTCTCGGCAAAGACTGCCCTACCGGCTTCATCCACAGAACCTTCAAATGGCGGATTCGAGGGATAGCCTTCCTCAGAACCCGTCTCGTCGTGCATATCTTCCGTTTTGATTCCTTCCGGCTTCGTGTAAGCAGTCTCGGCAGCATTTGCCCCGTCGGCTTCCTGCGCGGCACTCTCCGGCGTCGATTCCGCAGAATCACCTACACCAAAATCCGCCCCGACGGACACATTTGCCGTATCCGCCGCAGCGGCATTTGCCAGCAAACCGCCTCCGACAATCCCCGCCGAAATGGTGCCCGCCAGAAGCCCGCTTTGGACAATTCCTTCCTCCCCGGGTGCATCGACGATGGCTGCAATCTCCTCAGGCGAAAGACGGCCGTCAGAAGCCCCGGCAGGCGAAGCCGCATTTGCCGTCTCCTCATCCTCATAAAGCCCGCTCACGGAGTTCGTCCCACAGATTGAGCAGACAATCTCCCCTTCCGCCAGCTCACTCCCGCAAAAGACGCAGTATCTTTTATTCGGATCCTGCCGGAATGAACTTTTGTTCAACGCGCCGCAGTACACGCAAAATTTCAGGTCCTCATCGATGAGGCGCCCGCAGCTCTTGCATTTCACACGCTTTCCGCTCATTCAAATTCCCCTTTTCTTTCCAAAACTCCCACAATGCATAAACACACGGCTTGCCCTATCGTGCAAAAGTCGCTCCCCAGCTATTTGCAAATGGCAATACCTGTTCTATTTTACCAGATATGTTCCGGTGCGTCAAAATGTATTTTTCAAAAGCAATTATCCTCTCGGTTCAAGAAACTTATCCCCATCCAAATGAATCATATGGTCCGGTGCCTCGGCAATCCAAACCTCAGTTTCCCACGCCAGAGATTCTGAAAATTTCTTGTATGTTCCAAAATCCGGGAATGCCGTCACAAAGATTTTTCCGGCCGTAACATTCTCTGTCATCTCCTTGATTTCAAGGAGTCGCTTCGGGTTCATTGGACCAACAGACGTAACGGCCTCAACGAAGTAAAGCCAGTTTTTGTCCACATTATAAAGAACAACATCCGGCATTTTATCGTGGAGCGTAATCGCAAAACCGATGGACTTCAACTTTTCAGCATTCTTCACCAGGTCCTTCTCAACCGTATCTCCCACATACAGGCACTCTGCATTTGGCGCAAACCGAGGAGCAAATTCCTCAAGAATAGCCTTTTGTAATTCGTTATGTTTTCCTGGCGAAAAAGCAAAATCCTGTTCATTAATCCGAACGGGCATCTTTGTCATGCGTTTTTTTGACGCATACATATCAATCAAACGGTCATGGTAGGCCAAAAAGCGTTGGAACATCGTATTTTGGTTCGTTTCGCCAACACTGCGTATAATTTCAAGCGTTTCCGCAGTCAACCTATATCGATAGTTCGGACTATTTGTCGCCTTCCCATTATCCTCGATCAAAGCCGCAGTTCGAAAAGGATGCATTGCCTGTTTGCGGAAGGTCTCGCGGCTATTTTCTGCATACGTCGTTCCATAATTTTCATTTACAAATGCAATAATATCATGAATTCGTATCCACGCATTTGTAGCATCCTGCCAAGACGTCTTCTCCGCAAGCCCTGCCATTGCCAGCAAAGACAAACAACATATATCTGCCAGCTGAGCCTTCGGCATTCCAAGTTCCTGCAAAAGTGCCCGGACTTCCTCTACCTTACCCATAAGCTACCTCCATCACGATTTGATCGCAAGCAGGCGTAGTCAAATCTCCCGAAGCGAGCACCCGTTCGCCTATTTGTCGTATCTTTGCAAATGGCGGGACGGGAATGCTGTTAATTTCCGTGCTGTTAACCTGTGTACTTCCATTGAGAACACGATAATACTGATCAAAAAGAGTGGAATTTAGAAGTGCATAGACCCCATATGCCGTCTGCGCGTCCATATACGAGCCATCCAAAAGATCAACATAGTTTATCTTGTTCTGCGTTCCTATGGATGCATATTCAGGATAATCTTCTGACAAATATACCCCGCACTGGAGGCGGCGTCGCTCTTCCTTTGCTGTAAACCTCTTGCAGAAAACATAGTTTTTATTCTTCTGGATAAGTCCGGGCTTCGCATCAACAATCCAATCATATTCCTTCCCGGAAGAATGGTGATGCACCCGGCCATCCCGAATATGCTGACTGTAAAACAGAGGAACAATATGCTCCCCCGGCTCTTTACGAAGCTCATCCCACTGGCGGAAATCCACGACAATCCCAGTACGCATCCGTAAGCCCTCCTCTGGAAGGGTATGCGTATATCGATGTATTTTATGGATAACGTCCATCTCTTCCAGGCTTGTTGGCAGGAACACATATAAATCTTTTCCAGCCACAACAGACGAATAAGGGACGCAAAAGGACGTGGTCTCCTTGAAATCGTTGCTGCTTTGGCTGGAAGTCAGGTTGACAAATTCCGGCTCCTTCACCGTTTTCTTTACCTTTATAATCATGGTTTCCTGGAGTACTTCTTCTTCCTTAAAAACCTTATCCCTGCTAACGAACAAATGAATCTGCACAAGTTTTCCATTTGTCAGCAAATATTTGCGAAAATGGTGAAAATACAAACCGGAAGTCCAACTTCTCGGAATAATATACACCATTTCTGCATTATTTTTCAAATTGAACAGCGACATTGCGGCAAACAAAAAATACATGTTCGGAGCTCCATGCACGACCTCCGGCATCGCCGCAGCAGCGGCATCATTTCGCATAACACGTAAATATGGAGGATTCGCAATTATCAAATCATATTTCTTTTGCTTCTCCACCGCCAAAAAATCTTCCTTAAAATCATGCTGCTGCGAAAGAATATAATTCTCCTCCAATAGCTCATATTCCAAAGGGATTGTGGACATCTCCTGTATCCGCGCAAGGTTCTCCTGCAGAAGTGGCCGTATTTCCGTATCAATCTCATAACACGTCAAATGAATCCGCTGAACGGAAGCCTCCAGGTTTAGCCGTTCAACCAGTGCCGCCGAAAGAATACCGCTGCCCGTCCCAGGATCCAGTATGTTGATTTCCTCCGGCAAGGAAGACAGATCAAACATTCCAGCCATGTATCGGGCTGTCTCCATAGAAGTGAAAAACTGGCCCTTTTTCTTTCGTATTGCCTTTGGCATTTCCTTCAGAAAATCTTTCGTACTCTCTATGATCCTGCAAAGAATCTCTCCAGCCATATTTCCCTTCCTTTTTCTTACGGTTTCGACGTTCCACGAACATTCCCACTTACAGGTTTCTTCTGCCTTCCATGAATCTTGACGGTGCAGCTTCGTCCACCGCCATCAGAAATTCCTCTATAATTTATCGGATTCAGGTGAAGCATCCCACGTTTTCCGCCGAAAATCAAGCATCAGAACACATTTTTTCGTTGGAAAAAATGTAAACCTAAATTAGGTTGGTAAATCCCCATTTAACCTATCCCCAATCAGGGGTAAATTTCTGCGAGAAGCCTCTCATTCTCCTCCCGCGTGCGAACCGCGGTGCGGTACCAGGTGGCATCGAGCCCCCGGAAGTTTGCGCAGCTCCGGAGGAGGATGCCTCGCTCCTGAAGACGAGGGCCAAGTTCTTCATCCGCCTGAAAAAGCAGGAAATTCGCCTCGCCGGGAAGCACGTGAAAGCCAAGGTTGGAGAGTCTGGCCCTGAGGAACTCCCGTTCCGTCCGTACGAGTTCCGCAAGCCTCTCCTCGTATCTTTCATCGTTAAGGGCGGCCACCCCCGCCGCCTCGGCGACCGAGGAGACACCCCACGGCGGCCCCGCGTTTTGCATTCTCATTAGAAGCTTCTCGTCATTCGATACTGCATATCCCAGCCGCAGCCCGGCCATGCCGTAGAACTTCGTAAATGCCCGAAGAAGGATCAGTGAACCTCCCGAACCCTCCGCACATGCGATGGCCATTAGCAGGCTATCTTGCCGCTCTCTTGCAACAAAAGGCAGAAAGCATTCGTCCACTAAGAGCACGGCTCCGACTTCCCGGCACCTTGCCCAGACCTTCCCCAGCAAATCCCGCGGCCAGAGCATGCCGGTCGGATTGTTCGGGTTGCAAATGAAGACCAGCCCGACCTCCTCCGTAATTTCTGAAAGAAATGCCTCCGAAGGCAAAAAGTTCTCCTTCGCGTCCAACAGAAAGTGCCGTATCTCCGCACAGCCAGCCGCCGCAAGTGCCCTTTCATATTCGGCAAATGTCGGCTCCGCAAGGACTGCGGCCTTCGGCTGCACGGCAAATGCGAGCCGATAAATGAGATCCGCCGCTCCGTTTCCGCAAAGTATCTGCGAGGGAGAAATTCTTTTTTTTACATGCTTCTTCCGTGCGCCAGCTTTTTCCGCATGCTTCTCCGAAAGCCCGGCTGCGTGACTGGGGGAGACCGAAAATGTTGCTTCTTCCGTGAGCTTCTCCGCAAGCACCGCCCGCAGACGTCGGCATTCCGGGTCTGGGTAGAGATGCGCATTTGCAAGAGCCTCCCGAGCGGCAGCCCTTGCGGCAGGCGACAGACCTAACGGGGAGACATTTGCCGAAAAATCAAGCGGGGCCTCTCCTCGTTCCAAGTATGGATATATGTTTCCCCCATGCGCATATATTTTATCTCCCTTCTGCAAAGCATGCTCCTCCTTCGTCCTCCACCCACTCCAACATTTTCTAACTGTACGGTTAGCCCACAACTCAACGTTTTTATGTCATTCTGAGGAGCGAAGCGACGAAGAATCCCGTTAACTTTGCGA
>CADCQU010000330.1 GCA_902803635.1 uncultured Lachnospiraceae bacterium
CATATATGTTACTCTGTTCAGGCAGCCCTGCGAAAAAGACTATTTACTTCATGAATGGCCTGTCATCCTGAGCGTAGCGAAGGATCCCGTAAGTTTTTTGCAAAGTTGAAGGGATTCTTCGTCGCTTTTCATCATCCCTTATCGCCGTAGGCGATTCAATTCTGGGATGTCCGAAGGACGCGCTCCTCAGAATGACAGGCATTTAGGATACCTGGCCGCTCTTCACCAGCTTCACGATCCGGCTTGTGCCCAGCCGCTCGGCGCCGAGACGCAGAAACTCCTCGGCATCCGCAAGCGAGGAAATGCCTCCCGCCGCCTTTATCTTCACGTTGGGGCCGACATTTGCCGCAAAGAGGCGAATGTCATCGAAGGTCGCTCCGCCGGTTGAAAAGCCCGTGGAGGTCTTGATGAAGTCCGCGCCGGCCTTGGTCACGACCCTGCAGAGCCGTATTTTCTCCTCCTCGGTGAGCACGCAGGTCTCGACGATGACCTTGAGGATCTTCTCCCCCACGGCCTTCTTCAGCGAAGCAATCTCCGCGAGCACGTCGTGAAAACGCCCGTCCTTCACCCAGCCAAGATTCACCACCATGTCAATCTCGTCCGCGCCATTTGCCAGGGCCTCCTTCGTCTCGAAGAGCTTTGCGGCGGTCGTGTTGTACCCGTTCGGGAACCCGACGACCGTACAAATGCGCAGCCGGTCGCCGACGTAATCCTTCGCCGCCCGCACATACGAAGGCGGAATACATGCCGAAGCCGTCCCATATTTTATGGCATCATCGAGCAGGGCGCAAATCTCCATCCACCCCGCCGTCGGTTTTAATTCCGTATGGTCCACGTGGGCCAAAATCTCCTGTACGTCCAAATTCTTCTCCCTTCAAAATTTCCCATGTTTAAAAAACTCCGTAATACAGCCGCGCTTATCGTAAAACTCCACCCATCTTCAACCCATGTGCATTCTTACCGCATGGGTTTCCATGGTGGAGCCAGCAAATGGATTCATGAAAATTCCACCGCCGTCTCCAGCGCGACCCTGGCCATGTCTTCCAGGTTCCTCTCCCTCGCGGTCGAATCGATCTCCGCCCCCGTAAAAATTTCGTTGGCGATGGTCATGATGCCAAGGGCCCTTTTTTTGTCATAGGCCGCGTTCATGTAGAGGGCCGCCGCCTCCATTTCCAGGCACAATACCCCCATCTTGGCAAATGGCTCCGCCGTGAGGCCTTCACTGTAGAAGCAATCCTCCGAGAGGACGTTGCCGACGCGGACGGAAATGCCCATCCCCCTGGCTTTCTGGTAGGCCGTATGAAGAAGGTCGAAATCCGCAACCGGCGCATAGTGGCCGGGGAGGCGGTATTTGTCCACATAGGCGGAGGTATCACAGGCCCCCTGGGCGAGCACCAGGTCGCCGACCTTGAGGTCCTTCTGGATGGAGCCGGCCGACCCCACGCGGATAATGTTATCAACATCATAAAAATGATAGAGCTCGTAACTGTAAATGCCAATCGAGGGCATTCCCATGCCGCTGCCCATGACCGAGACAGGCACGCCCTTGTAGGTACCCGTGTAGCCCAGCATATTGCGTACCGAGGTCACGAGGCGGGCATTTGCCAGAAAATTCTCCGCGTAGAACTTTGCCCGGAGCGGGTCGCCCGGCATCAGTACTGTCTTCGCAAAATCCCCCGCCTTCGCGGAGATGTGGGGGGTGGGTATTTTGGATTCCTGCATCATTCTACCTCTCTCCTTTCGTCCTGCTTCATAAGAATCCGTACCGCCTCTATGGCCGTACGGATGGCCGGGGTGCTGTCCTTGAGAATCGGATTGTCGAGGCCGTGCAGGGCTCGCTCCTGGTTCGCGTATACCTGGAAAACCGCTCCGGTACGGACGCCGAGCGCCGAACCGATGACGAAGAGAGGCGCGCTCTCCATTTCCGAGGCCAGCGTTCCGAGGCGCAGCCAGGCCTGCCATTTTTCAATCAGCTCGTTGGACACCGGCTTTTTCTCCGGTTCATGTTGTCCATAAAACGAATCCTTACACTGCACAACCCCCAGATGAAAGGGGTAGCCCAACGCATTTGCCGCCTCCCGGAGGGCCGCTGTCACGGTAAAGTCCGCCACGGCCGGAAATTCGATGGGCGCGTACTGGCGGGAGGTGCCCTCCATGCGGATGGACGCCGTCGCCACCACGATGTCCCCGCCCTTCACAGGCAGAGCCATCCCGCCGCAGGTCCCGACGCGGAGGAAGGTCTTCACGCCGCAGCAGGCCAGCTCCTCCACCGCGATGGCCGTCGAAGGCCCCCCGATCCCGGTGGAGGTCACCGAAATCTTCCGGCCGTCGAGCGTCCCCGTATAGGTAACAAATTCCCGGCTGTCCGCGACCAGGATCGGATCGTCGAAGAATTCCGCAATCTTCGCGCAGCGCTTCGGGTCGCCGGGCAGGAGCACGTACTCGCCCACCTCGCCCGGCGCGACCTGGATGTGGTACAGCCGATTTTTATCGTCCGAATAGTTAACCATGGCAAGTCTGCCTCCTATATTTATGTTAAGTCATTGCAAGGGAAAATGACCCGTGTGATACGCACACCTCCGCAAGGCAGCATTTGTCGCAGTAGGGCTTCGTTCGGGCCGTGCAGACTGCCCGCCCGTGCTCAACAAATCTGTGGCAGAGGGCATTTCCTTCCTCGGGGGGGATGATTTTCCAAAGCTCGCGCTCGACCTTCGCCGGCTCCTTGATGCCGTCCACGAGGCCGATGCGGTTTGCAAGGCGGATGCAGTGGGTGTCCGTCACGATGGCCGGCTGCCCGTAGACGTCGCCCATGATGAGGTTCGCGCTCTTCCGCCCAACTCCGGGAAGGGCCAACAGTTCGTCAAATGTCTCCGGCACCTTTCCGCCATATCGGTCCCGTAAAATGCGCATGCATGCGGAAATGTCCTTCGCCTTACTGTGGTAGAAGCCGCAGGGGCGTATGATCTCCTCAATTTCCTCCGGCTCGGCCGCCGCGAGGGCAGCAACGTCCGGAAATTTCGCGTACAGCTCGGGCACGACCAGGTTGACGCGGGCATCCGTGCACTGTGCGGCGAGGCGAACACTCACGAGAAGTTTCCAGGCCTCGTCATAGTCCAAAGTGCAGTCCGCGTCCGGATATTCCTCTTTTAAGAGCGCGATTACCCGCAGTGCCCGTTCCTTTTTTGAAAGCTCCTCAGCCATTTTCCTCCTCCCTCCACCCGTATCCTACGTATCATTTCCATTATACTATCTTTCACAAAAGAAAGCACCCGCTTTTCGAAAATTTTATGAAAAATGCCTGTAACAAA
>CADCQU010000331.1 GCA_902803635.1 uncultured Lachnospiraceae bacterium
GCGCATCCGGCCGTGGGGAACCGCACCGAGCACAGCGACCTCCGCCGTTTCTATGGGCTTTTCACCTCGGACAACTACAACGTGTACCTCTACGGCTTTGCGACCATCCTGCTGCTCCTCATCGTCGTCGGCTCGATTTCGCTGATTTATAATTCCTTCTCGATCTCGGTCAGTGCGCGCACGCAGCAGTTCGGGATTCTGAAGAGCATCGGGGCCACGAACCGTCAGATTCGGGGGAGCGTCTTATATGAAGCCCTGCTTCTTGCCGCCATCGCCATCCCCATCGGGCTTGTCGTCGGCTGCGTCGGCATCGGTCTCACCCTCTACTTCCTGCGCGACGCATTTGCCGTGGGGCTGTTCATGGAGGGGAAGACCCAGATGGAGCTGGTGATCAACCCGCTCATCCTTCTTGCCGCTGCGGGCATTTGCCTGCTCACGACGGTCATCTCCGCGGCGATCCCGGCGCGGCGGGCCATCCGCATTTCCCCGATTGCCTCCATCCGGCAGACCCAGGAGGTCAAAACGCGAAGGAGGAAGGCGGGCGGCGGGCATTTGGCAAGGAAGCTCTTCGGCTTTCCGGGACTTCTGGCCGTCCGGAACTTCCAGCGGAGCCGCAGCAAATACCGGAGCACGGTGGCCTCGCTTATTCTGAGTATCGTGCTTTTTATTTCTGCTTCGAGCTTCTGCGCATACATCACCGGCAGCGTCGAGGCGGTGGCCAACACCGGCAACGCCGAGACGATGGTGGATATCACGTACAGTACCCTGGGGTACGAGCGGCCCAAGCCGGAGAGGGTTCTGGCCATTCTTGCAAATGCAGGCTCTCCGGATGATGGGGATTTAGAAAATGCCCGGCTTGTAACGAAGGCTGCTTACTACGAGGCGGATGGGCGGGAGTTTACCATCCCTGCGGAGTGCCTCACGGACGAGGCCCGCGAGTTCTATGTCGGGAACATGGATGGGACGTACTGGGGCAACATCGTCTTTTTGCAGGACGAGGCCTTCCGGAGGCTATGCGAGGCCAATGGCCTTGACGCGGGTGAGTATTTTGACACGGCGGCCCCCCGGGCGCTGGTCTGGAACCAGGTATTTCTCCGCACGCTGACGGAAGGGGGGATGAAGAGCGGCACGTACCCGCTCCTCAAGGAGGACAAGGCGACTTCCTTGTCCGCGGAGGGCATGAAAACGATTAAGGGTTATGTGCCGGCGGGTACCGAGAGCTATGATGACGGAGAGGTCTGGGCACTCTACTACCCGCTCAGCAAGGGCGGGGAGGTTCAGTGGGAGCAGGAGCCTTTGCGCCTGCCGCTTGCGGAGGCGGAGGTCGAGACTACTTTCGAGGTCGGCGGGTATCTTCGGGAGGCGGCCTTCGGACTGCCGACCGACAACCTCGCCCTGGTCTACCCCTACAGCCTGGAGGAGGCCGTTTTGGGGGAGGGAGCCGACATTTCCCAGACGTATTTTGTGCTCCAGGCAAATGACCACGCGAGGGCATTTACGGCCATGAAGACGGCCCTCGCCGACGCAGGACTGGATGTCTCCCGTCTCTATGATGAAGCGGCCTCAAAGGAGTCCGCGCGGCTCCTGGTCATGGCGGTCAACGTGTTCGCCTACGGCTTTATCATCCTGATTTCCCTGATTGCCGTCGCGAACGTCTTTAATACGATCTCGACAAATGTCCTCCTCCGGAGGCGGGAGCTGGCGATGCTTCGCTCCATCGGCCTCGACAGCCGGGGCTTCCGGAAAATGATGAACTACGAATGCCTGATCTACGGCCTGAAGGCGATTCTCTGGGGACTGCCGCTTGCCGTGGTGGCCACATTTGCCATGTGGAGGCTGTTCCTAAGACTTACCTGGGGAGGCTTCTACATCCCGTGGCAGAGCATCGTCATCGCCATTTGCAGTGTCTTCGTGGTCGTCTTCGCCACGATGCTCTACGCCGGCGCCAAGGTGCGGAAGCTCAACGTTGTGGACGCGCTCAAGGATGAGAACCTGTGAATAAAATAGGGTAGAGGGAGGCGAACGCCGAA
>CADCQU010000332.1 GCA_902803635.1 uncultured Lachnospiraceae bacterium
CGTAAGGTTTCTCGCAAAGTTGACGGGATTCTTCGTCGCTTCGCTCCTCAGAATGACAGAAAAATCGGGGGTCAACTGAATAGTAACGATGCGAACCGGCTGACCGGTAGTTAAAAAAGAACAAGGAAGAGGGCTTGTGATGAAATGTGAACAGGCGTGTCGTTTCAATACCAGGGATGTTGGCTTTAACTTCCCCGCGAAATCGGAGGGCTTTACGGCGAGGAACGCGGAGAACTGGGGCAATGTCTTCAACGCTTCCTTAAACCAGTGCTTTGACGGGCTGGGGAAGAGCTTTTACGAGCTTCGCTCGTCCCGGGAGGACGTGTTCCTTGCGCGTCTTACGCTGCGTACCGACAGCGAGGGAAGAGAGGCCCTTTTTACAAATGCGGCCGTTTTTTCCATGGACGCATATGCCAGCTGCCTGCAGAAATCGCCGGCATGGTTTTTAAGTCTGCCGCTGGAGAAGCTTCGGAAAAATGCAGCCGCGGAGGAGCGTCTGGAAGCGCTGGAAATCCCCGAACCGGGGGAGGCGGTCTTATGGGAGACGTGTGAGCTGGAAGCTGTCTCCTTCGATTCCTCGCGGGAGAAGTACGGGCTTGCCGAGGTTTCGCTTCCTGCCCTGCGGGAAAAATATGGACTTACCGAGACCGCCTACGCGAGACTGGTTCGGCTTGCCTACGAGGCCATCCGCAGCCATGTCTCCATTTGCCTCTTCGTGGAGAACGAGGAGGACGCCGCGGAGCGGGCATTTGCCTATGCGGCCCTGGCGGCCGCCGCGCTCCCGGCGGACTACCGGAAAATGCTGACCGTGGCAAGCGGTGCAGATTCACAGTGTACAATCTGGGTGCAGACGGCGGGAAACAGGGGAGCAGGCACGCCGGGCGCGAAGGCGGTGGTATTTGATACGGAGCCGCAGGCGGGAGGACGCATCCTTTCCGGGATGGAACTTGTGGCAAGCCGCGGGGAGATGGACGACATCCTCGACCTCCTTGCACGAGATCTGGCGGCGATGGACGAAAAAAGGCGGGAGGAGTTCCTTGCGGGGCTTTCGGAGGAGGCCAGGGGGCTTTCCGACGCGCCGGGCGCGGAGCTGTCGCTGGAGCTCTTTCTTTCCATGTACATAAAACAGAAGAAAGACGATAATTATATATTAAAAATCTATTGCATCACGCTGCTCCTGGAGTTCATGGGGGAGAAGACGGAGAACCGTGCAAAGGTCAACGCGGCCGTCTCGGAAATGCTCCTCTCTCTTCGCGAGTACAAGGTGGCCCCGAGCGCGGGGATTTTGCGGGAGCTCATCGAACGCGCGCAGGAGCCGCAGGGCGAGGGGCTGTACGAGACCTTGCTGCTCGTTTTGGAGGCGGCGACGATGAAGACGAAGGCGGCCCTTGCGAGGGAGTATGTCGAGCGTCTGGACATGCCGCGCCAGGTTCGGCTCCTGCAAATGTTGGCGCAGGGGAATCCGCAGGTCTGGGACCCGGAATTCACAGGGAAAATGTTTGTCTGGACCTGCTTGCGGGACGTTCCCGCACTGGCCGGGGAGGTCTTTGCACACTTTGGCGGAAATGGGGAGGAAATCCTCCACCAGGTCCTTTCCGGGAAGATGGCGTGGGAGGGCAATTTTTCTCAGGGTCTGGCAGGTGGGCCTGCCCGGGGCCTGGCGAGGGAGCCTGGGGCGGACAAGCTCTTCAACGCCTGCGAGACGGAATATTTGCGGCTTGCCATGCGAAGGTGGAACGCGCCCGTAAGGAAGGAACTCCTCACGAACGGGGAGGAGGAATTTTTCATTGCGCATTTCGAGGAGCTTCCGCCGGACGTACAGGAGGCCCTTGCGGGGTATTTCTGCCAGGCCAACCTGCAGGGTAACCAGGATACATGGGAGCTTGCAAGAAAGCTGGACAGGTTCAGCGGCAGCCCGGCCCTCCACGAGCGGGTATTTGCGCATATGGGGAGCAGCCCGGAAGGCAGGGCCGCCCTCGACCAGTACATTACCGGGAGGGAGCTGCGTGGCTGCCGTAATCTGGAGGAGCTCATCGCCTGCACGCAGAGGGCGAACCATTTCCTTACCCCAAATAGCTATTTTGAGACCGAGACAAGGCGACTTTGGCTTGCCTTTGCCGGGAACAGCTTTCCCGGAAGCTTTGTGGAAGGACAGAAGTGGCGAAGATGGCAGGAGGGGCTTCTGGAGCGGGCCAGGCTCTCCGAGGAGACGAAAAAGGCCATCCGGAAGGCCCTGGATGCCCGGCTTTTGCAGGCCGTCAGTCTCCAGGAGCTGCTTGGCAGCCGGGAGAGGCTGGCGCAGTGTGCCGCCCTGCTTCCGGAGGAGGGGCAGTGGCTGGAAAACGAGTTCCTGAAAAAATACGCGCTGGCAACGCTGCTTTTGCGCTGGCAAATGAATCCGGAGCTTTGGCGAAAGCTCCATGCCCTGATGCGGGACGTGGTGGAGAGGGGGGATATGCGGACCTACCCGCTCAGGGAGCTTGCGCCCGAGCTCCGTGGCTGCAAATTTCCCGAAACCCTGCTCTTTGCAAGGGAGGATCGGGAGCTCTTCGCCCAGGCCATGCGGGAGGAGGCCATCGCATATCTTCGCCGGAAAAATGTCCTTGCCATCGACCCGCTTCTTTTCAAATGCTACGGCCGTGCTTCCGATTTCGAGTATGACATGCGGGAGTTTAAGGAGCTGCTGCAGGATTTGACGGCCCGCGGGGCGCTGAACGAGGCCACCGTGATCCGGGCGGAGGACTCGAGCTATCTCACCGGGATGCACGCAAATCCAAGGGTGGTCGAGGAGCTTTGCAGGGCGATTGACAGAAACGCGCCGGAGCCTTTGCTGCTGTTGAGAGACACGCTGCAGCCGGAGAAGGCCAGGAAGGCGAGGAAGGAGGAAAGCTTTCCTCCGCTCCCGGAGAATGTGAGGAAGGCGGAAAGCTTGCCCCAGTCCCCGGAGATGGTGAGGGAGGCGGAAAGCTTGCCCCGGTCCCCGGAGGAGCCGGATGCGCCGCAGAATCGGAAGGAGAATATATTCAAGAATATATTCCAGAAAATAAAGAACAAGAGGTAAGCGATGGCATTTTCCTATTTGCTGAGCGAGCTTTATGGACTCAATGTATACAGGTCCGTTGGCGACCTGCAGAACGAAGAATACCAGGCGGGCATCGAGGCCATGTACGCCCCCTCGTCCGCGGAGCTAAGCTACGTCCCCGTGCGGAACGAAAAGGATCGGACGATTTACCAGTTCGTGCCGGCCCCGGCCATGCCAAATGGGCAGTGGGAGAGGCTGGTACGGGCCGTGCAGGGGCATCAGTCGAAGCTGTGGGGTTCGCCTGATTTCGAGTGGCCGTTGGACCTCGCCGCGTCGGGAAGGATTCGGGGAGCAATTCTGCGGAACCGCCTCGATAAAGGGCGCCAGAATTTGCAGTCCTTTTTGGCAAATGCGGCCGCCCCGAGGTGGGAGCTATCGAAGAACCTCCTGCTTGCCCTCTGGCGGCTGCACATTGCGGGGCTTGCCATGGACGGTTTTTCAAGAAGCCAGGTCTTTGTGGAACCAAAAACCTCAAAAATCCGGCTTTTTGGCGGTTTTTTCCTCCAGCACCCCGACGGGGTGGAGGAAAGTACGGGGCGGGGCGATTTCTTCCTTCTGCCGGCTTCCGTTGCGGAGCGGCAGGCGAAGGAGGGGCGGGCACTGACGGCCGGGCAGAAGGATCTCTTCTCGGCGGTAACGATGGCGTTTTACCTTCTCTTTTATACGCACCCCTTCATCGGGCTTGCGTACCGCCCGCTGCCGAGGGATGCATATTTTGAGAGGTATTCCAAGGTGCCGGAATTTATTTTCAATACCAGGGGGAAGAACGGGCTTGGCCTGGAGTCCTATGACCGTACCATCCTGGAGCAGTGGGAGAGGACGACGCCCGCCTT
Organism: uncultured Lachnospiraceae bacterium; assembly: GCA_902803635.1. Lineage (GTDB taxonomy): Bacteria > Bacillota > Clostridia > Lachnospirales > Lachnospiraceae > Chordicoccus. Next base: position 3,916 of record CADCQU010000332.1, read on the forward strand.
GCGGACACTCTTTCTGGAGTTCTACGAGAAGGCATTTGACGCTTCTGCCCGTGACGCGAAGGAACCCCTCTGGCAGTTTGGGACGTGGATCGAAGCCCTCGAGGAGGATGCGAAAAAACAGAGCGGGGAGACGCATTTGACGGAGTTCCCCTTCCAAATGGTGGCTCCGTATATGGTGTGAATGAGGATTATGAGCAGGTCTTTGTCGATACATGTAAAAAACGTTGTTGGGAAAAAAGGGAAGGAAATCCTGGCGGATCCGCACGCATTTGCCAAGGCCCTGCAGGAACAGGGGGTTGCCAAGGAACAGGGGTTGATGGTAGAATTGATTTTAACGGCAGTGCCGCCGGTGGCCGCCGCCCTGCAGGGGGAGGAGCCTGGCCGCACGGAGGTGGCCGCGCTGATCGGTTATATCACGGCGGAAACGTCCCTGACCCCGGAGGCGGCCAGACGCTATTTTGGCGCACTGTATGTCGGCGTTTTTGGCAAATTGCCGGCGGGTTCGATTGCGCACGGGGGGCTTCGGGCGCGGTCTCTTCGGAAGGCGCTTTCGGTGAAGGAGCCGTACCCGTGGCAGCCGATGGACGCCGAGGAGGAGCGGCAGCTTCGAAACGCCCGCAGGCGGCTTGCATCGGGCGTGGAGAGCGAGAGGGACGAGGCTCTCTCCGCCCTTTCGGAGCTTGCGGACCGCGGAAATCCCGAGGCCTGCTACGCATTGGCGGAATATCTGAGGCAGAATAATACTTGGAATAATACAAAGGATGCATATATGTATTTCCGGCAGGCGGCCCTTGGGGGCTACGGCGCGGCCTACGGGGCGCTCGCGAGCCTCGAGCTGGAAAATCCGGAGGGCTCCCTCGGGAAGGCTGTCCGCTACCTTTCGCACCCGCTTGCGGTGCAGGGGAAGGACGGGCGCAAATGGGCATCCGTCGTGCCGAAGCTGAAGAAGCAGCGGGAGACAAATGTCGGGAACGCGAAGGTTACGATGGCCCTTAGCCTTCTTACGGTGATTCTTGCCATCCTGCTCTTTCCCGTGCAGGCGGTGGCGGCGGCCTTTGCCCTCTGCGTGGGGATTGTTACGTTTTTACAGGCCCTTGTGGTTGCCTTCTATGCCAATTACTACTCCTGCCGCCTGTCGTACCTCCTGTTTACCGCCGTGTGGTTCGTGGCGGCCCTGCTGCTGATTTGAGGACGGACGCCATGGAGAGTAAACGGATTCATTTGATATTGCTATTTCTTACATTTGCCGCGACCGTCCTTGCCCTGTTCCTTATGGGAACGCATACGGACGGGTGGCGGCTCCTTGCCCTGGGCGTGGTTTTTCTTGTGGGAATCCTGCTGGTTCGGCGAACAGGCCTCGCCAGCTCTTTCCGCAAGAACCTGCCGCTCTTTCTGGTGCTCTGGCTCTTCCTCTATGTATTTCTTTGCATGGGGGATGCGACGCCGTCCTTTGACGCCTTCGCGCTGATCCCGGTGCGCTTCGGGGACGCGCTGAACCTCGGGCAGAACTGGCTGGTTCTCTGCATCTTTGCGGCTGCCGTCTTTCTTGGGGAGACCTTTGAGGACAGCAAGCCTTCGGCCATTTTTACCATCGCTGCGTACGTGGCGGGAGCCATTTTCCTGGTACGCTTTTTCTCGGTACTTTTGGGGGGAAGCTGTGACTTCTTCTACCTTCTGGCGATTCCTTTCTGCCTGGAGGAGCTTAGCAGCCGGCTTTTCGGCGGGCGGAAGACGTATTTTTCCCGCTACTTCCTGCTCTGCCTCGTGACGGTTCTTGTGCGGTTTCTCTTTCCGAAGGGGAAGGCGGGGAAGCTTTTTGCGGCGGTGCTTGTCGACGGGGAGTACCGGCTCTGGATCGGACTGCTCCTTGTGATTTGCGGGCTCCTCCTTCTTTTCGAGAAGGTGCGGGAGGAGGACGTGCTTCCGGAGGCAAATGTGCCGAACTCCTCGGTCGTCGCGGCCGGAATCCTGACTCTGGCAATACAGATATTTTTATTCTCCATGAAGGCAGGCTATGCATGGGATGTTTTCCTCTACGCGATTGCCTCCTGCTGCATGCTCCTTTTTTTGCATATTGTGCGGGTCTTGTACCAGAAACGGGAGCAAAAGGCGCTGGAGAGGCCGATGGGGGCGGCTTTGCTGGCTTCCTCGGCGGCCCTGACCCTTCTTTTGGCAAATGCGGTCGGGAGAATCCTTTCCTTCGAGGTGAGGTATGCGTATCTTTTTGCCGGCTTTCTTCTTATTTATATAGGCTGCCGCATGGCTTCCAAACCCCGGAAGGGGCCGGAACCCGTCATGGCCGTTTTCTTTAGCGTGATGGCCTTTGCCCTTTTCTTCGTGCTGGGAAGGAATGTCTTTACGGCGGCCGTGTGGCGGACAAGCCTGCCGAAGCTGGCCGTGGCCGTCGCAGGCGCACTGCTCTGCAGCGGCGTTCTGCTCGTCCTCGGCCGGTTCTCCGGGGAGAAACGGGAGGGGGCATTTGCCGGAACCGCTTCTTACGCGAAGCTCGCGAGGCTGCAGGGAATCCTGCTCGGGGCACTGTACGCCGTCCTTCTTGTACGGATGTTTTTGGTAAAGCTTTAGGCGCGGAGGGAGCTTTATGGGGGATTTTAAATACCAGGACGGTCTGTTTCATTTCGTGTTCGCGAACCAGGACACGTATGTATTGGAGAGCATGGTGCGGCTTGACCTTATGGACAAGCTGTATCGGGAACTCTGCGGCCAAAAATACCGGCAGATTATCTTCCTGAAGGGCGGCATCCACCCCTGCGTTCTCGTGACAAAGGACCGCGCCTCCTACGAATTCTGCCAGACCGCCGCCCGTAGAAGGGCCTTTTTCGGACTCGCAAGGCGGCCGGAGATTCCGGAATTCCGCGGCCAGGACGTCGAGCGGACGGACGAGGACCTTCGCGCGATGCTCTCGGAGGCCACCGAGACTGCCTTTGTGGCGCGTGTCGAGCTTTTCGACCGCCTCTACCGGGAGCATCCGGGCGAGCTTGCAAAGCTTCTTGCCGAGAACAGCCACCGCCATAACGCCCTTGTCCTTCTCTCCACGGTGCGGGCCGAGGACAGCCTTCCCTATTTTCGTGACCCGAAGGGCATTTTTGCTGCCGAGGGCCTGTTTCCGGAGGTGCAGCAGGCCTTTTCCGACGAGCACTGCCGGGAGGGGAGGGGCTACGAGCTTCTGCAGGTCTATCTCGGAAACCGCTGCCTTTTCTACAACTCCCTCTCGCGCTATTCCGTGACAAATACCGTCCGCCGGGTGCTTTTCCAGAAATTCAAGGGCGAGGAGGAGAAGGCCGAGGAGCTCGTCGAGCCGGTGGCGGCATTTGTCTATGCCTGGTACCATTCGCCGGCCCTTCGGCGGCGGTTTCCCGACTGCCTTTCGCCAAATGAAGACCGCCGGTACGCGGAGCTTGCCCGGACGCTGGAGCGGCGGCTTACGCTGGTGCTCGGGGCCATGGAGGCCTGCAACCTTGCGGAGTTTCCGCTGGATACGGAAAATATCGATTATATCCACGAGGATACGTCCCTGTATCTGCAACTAAAGAACGTGAAGCTTTCCCCGGAGGCGAAGGAGGTCCGCAGATGGGAGGCCCTCGTGCAGGCCTATGGGCGGCCGCGGGGCCACAGCATCCCGGTGGGCATTTTCCACGTGCTGCGATTTGCCGCGGAGTCCATGGAGCGGGCGGCAAATGCAAAGGATGCGGAGACATTTGCCTACTGTGCAATTTGCCTTGAATACGGGCTTAAATCGAAATTTTCCGGGGAGGGCGGAGAGAACTGGGAGCTCTGGAAAAACTGCATCGAGGTGTCCTCGCGGCGGTTCGAAATGGGCCAGCGGATTGCCGAGAAGCGGGAGAGCATCCGCGTGTGGCGGGCGGAGTGGGACGAGATGGTCGCAAAAATCCGCCGGAAGGAGCGGAGCCGCATCTCGGAGGGGGAGCTGTACTACGACAAGGAGGCCGCCCTCGACCTCAACGCGCGGATTGAGAGCTATCAGAAGATTCTGCACGAGGACCTGCGGGAGAGCGCGTATTTCCGGAAGCTCCTGACGCAGATGGAGGTCATGCTCTCGGCCCGGAAGTCGTACATGGGTGCGGATGCCGCGAAGCTGGAGGACATCCTGAAGGTGAGCCAGCAGGCCATCGAACGGTACGCGAAGGAGAAGGACGAGGAGCGGGAGAGGATACAGCAGGCGAAGTACGACCTCGACGACCTTCTCGAAGGAAGGACCGAGGTCTCCGTGAAGTCGCGCTTCGACGACATGGTCGGGCGCGTGGAGGAGGAAGAAAAGAACGGGGCAAAGGAGCTTGCGGAGGATCCGGCAAATGAGGCCGCGGCGTTTGCGGAGGGGATGGAAAATGATGCTGTGACGGACAAGAGTTCCCTCGATGCCTGGGATTCGGAAATTGCGAATGAATTTTTCTCGAAACCGGAGCCGGTGCGGGAGGCGGGCAAGGAGGAGCTGGACGACGACCTTGTGGATGCCGTGTTCCCGGACGATCTGACGGATATGCTGTATTAAGTTTCGGCATCATTGTCAGCTGTCACTCTAAGAAGCGCGTCCTTCGGACATTCCTGCATCGCATTGCCTACGGCGATAAGAAATGATGTAAAGCGACTAAGAATCCCGGCAATATGTAGCCATTCCTAACGGGATCCTTTACAGTTCAAGAAACCCAAAAATAGGACGGTTTTTCCTTGTGAATGGCTTGTCATTCTGAGCGAAGCGAAGAATCCCGTGAGGTTTCTCGCAAAGTTGACGGGATTCTTCGTCGCTTCGCTCCTCAGAATGACAGAACCGAAGGGTCAC
>CADCQU010000333.1 GCA_902803635.1 uncultured Lachnospiraceae bacterium
AAGGATGGGAGGCACGCGCTTCCCGTTCCAGATTTCCGGGCGGGAATACTGCGGGAATTCGAGAAGGCCGTCCCCGAAGGAATCCTCATCCGCCGAGCTCTCGTTGTGGAGCACGCCCGGGATCATCCGCGAGATCGCGTCGATCATGAGCATCGCCGGCAGCTCCCCGCCGGTCACCACGAAATCCCCGATGGAGTACTCGTCGGTAACGATCTCCTCGATGACGCGCTCGTCAATCCCCTCGTAATGCCCGCAGAGGAAAACAATGCCTTCCTCGATGGCAAGCTCCCGCGCGGCCTGCTGGTTGAAGACCTTGCCCTGCGGGGTCAGATAAATGACCCGCGGCTTGTAGGGCAAATCCTCGGTCACGGCACGGAAGGCGTCGTAAACCGGCTGCGCCTGCATCACCATGCCGGCACCGCCGCCGTAGGGATAGTCGTCCGTCTTGCCGTGCTTTTCCTTCGTGTAATCCCGGATATTCACCGTGCGGAGGCTCAAAATCCCCTCCTCGATTGCCCGGCCGATGATACTCGTCATCAGACCCTGCTCCACCATATCCGGAAACAGCGTGAGAACTGTGTATTCCATTTGTTTTTACACTCCTACGTTCAAATCTCCGGCAAAAAATGCACCGTGATATACCCTTCCTCCGGGCATTTTTCGAGAACACAATCCGGGATCGAGGGGAGCAGCCGCTCCTTCCCATCAAGCATCTCTATGACGTAGACGTCGTTCGCCCCGGTTTTCAGGATGTCCTTCAGGACTCCCACCTTCTGTCCGTCCTCGCGGATCTCGCAGCCGACAAGGTCGCCAACGAAATACTCCCCCTCTTCGAGGGCGATTGCGTCCTTGCGGTCCACGTAAAGCTCCACGCCGCGCAGCGGCTCCGCGTCCTCGATGCGGTCGATGCCCGAGAGCTTCAGAATCGGCCGCGCCGTGAAGAACTTGACACCCTCCACCTTGCAGGCCTGGTACGAGCCATTTTTCAGAAGCAGTACCTCGCGAAGGCTGCGGTAACGCTCCAGGTCGTCCGTCGTCGGATAAACATTCATCTCGCCCCGAAGTCCGTGGGGCGAGATGATAGCGCCAATCATAATTTTATCAAGCATGTTATTCCATGATCTCCAGAGTGACGCGGCAGTCCGCCTTTGTGGAGGCCGCTTTCACGACCGAGCGGATTGCCTTTGCGATACGGCCCTGACGTCCGATCACCTTGACCATGTCCTCCTGCGCCACACGGAGCTCCAGGACGATGCCGTCCTCTCCCTCCGTCTCGGTGACGCTGACCTGGTCCGGGTGCTCGACGAGAGCCTTCGCGATCACTTCAACCAATTCTTTCATTCTTCACCTCCCTGTTTGCAAAAGAAGGCGATCTTACTCCGTGATGCCCGCAATCTTTAAAAGCTTCGCGACCTCCGCCGTCGGCTGCGCGCCATTTGCCAGCCACTTCTTTGCGCTCTCCGCATCGATCTTGTAAACGCTCGGGTCCCTGGTGGGATCATAGTAGCCGAGCTCCTCGATGAAACGGCCATCGCGCGGGGACCTGGAGTCCGCAACAACAATCCTGTAGAAAGGAGCCTTCTTCTGTCCCATCCTTCTAAGTCTGATCTTGACCATGATACATTTTCCTCCATTTTATAATGTTTACAGGTGGCAAATGCGCCGCCTGCGGTTCGCAAATTTTGGCGAACCATCTATGTCCAAGCCACGGCAAATGTTGTCCGCAGCAGGAGCAGCAATAAAACTCAGAACGGCAGCTTGAATCCTCCAAAGAGGCCGCCGCGCTTCCCAACCTTGCTGGGCATTTGCTTCATCATCTTGCGGGCCTGCTCAAATTGCTTGACCAGGCGGTTGACCTCGCCCATGGAGACGCCCGCGCCCTTCGCGATCCGCTGCTTGCGGGAGACGTTCAGGATGTCGGGGTTCGCCCGCTCCTTCGGGGTCATCGAGAGGATGATCGACTCGGTCTTCTTCATCGCGCCCTCGTCCACCATGCCCTGGATGTCCTTCATGCGGCCGCCCACTCCCGGCAGCATCGAGAGGACGCTCTCCAGACCGCCCATCTTCTTCATCTGCTGCATGGATTCGAGGTAGTCGTCGAAGCCGAAGCTCGCCTTGCGCATCTTCTCCTGCATCTCGGCGGCCTTCTTCTCGTCGAAGCTCTGCTCCGCCTTCTCGATGAGGCTGAGGACGTCGCCCATGCCGAGGATTCGGCTCGCCATGCGGTCCGGATAGAACTGCTCCAGGTCGGAGAGCTTCTCGCCCATACCGACGTAAATGATCGGTTTGCCGGTCACGGCCTTCACGGAGAGGGCCGCGCCGCCGCGGGTATCGCCGTCGCACTTCGTGAGGATAATCCCGTCGACACCCACCTTATCGACAAATGTCTTGGCGACGTTGACGGCTTCCTGTCCGGTCATGGCGTCGACCACGAGGACCGTGAAGTCCACCTTGACCGCCGCCTTGATGTCGCGGAGCTCCTGCATCATGCTCTCGTCAATCTGCAGGCGGCCGGCCGTATCGATGAGAACGATGTTGTGGCCGTTTTCCTTCGCATAATCAAGGCCCGCCCGGACGATGGTCACGGCATCCTTGCAGTCTTCCATGGCGAAAACGGGCACGCCCTGCTTCTCGCCGTTTACCTGCAGCTGCTTGATGGCCGCGGGGCGGTAAACGTCCGCCGCAATGAGAAGCGGCCGTTTGCCATTTGACTTATATTTTCCGGCGAGCTTAGCCGCGGTCGTCGTCTTGCCCGCGCCCTGCAAGCCCGCCATCAGAATGACGGTGCGCCCGCCCTGCAGCGGAATTTCCGTCATTTCCGAACCCATGAGCTCCACCATCTCGTCGTGGACGATCTTGATGACCATTTGCCCCGGATTAAGGCCGTTCATCACATCCTCGCCGATGGCCTTCTCCTCCACCCTGCGGGTGAACTGCCGCACCACCTTAAAGTTGACGTCCGCCTCCAGGAGTGCCATCTTGACCTCCTTCATGGCCTCGTGGACATCCTTCTCGGTCAGCATCCCCTTCGAGCGTAGCTTCTTAAACACATTCTGCAGTTTATCTGTCAGATTGTCAAATGCCATAGATCACATTCCTTCATATTAAAATACAAAATCTTAAAATACAAAATCGTTACTATTCAGGTGCTTCCAGCGAAAAAAGGCTGTTTTGCTTCTTGAAGATCCTGTCATCCTGAGCAAAGCGAAGGATCCCGTAAGTTTTTCCCTAAGTTGACGGGATTCTTCGTCGCTACGCTCCTCAGAATGACAGGGACGAAGGGTCACTGAACTGTAATACAAAATCCTTACAGGACACGTAGAATCTCCTCCACATATCCCAGCACCTTCGGGTCCTTCGACGCCTCGCGGATTTTCTCCGCACTCTCGCGAATCGAAAGGAACTTCTGCACCAGCCCCAGCTTTTCCTCGTAGCCCTCCAGGGCCTTCTGCGACCTCCGGAGCATGTCGTGCACACCCTGCCGGCTGATGCCGTGCATCTCGGCCACCTCCGTCAGCGAGCAGTCCTCGAAGACCGCCTCCCGGAAAATGTCCCTCTGCCGCTCGGTCAGCAGCTCGCCATAGAAATCAAAGAGAAGCGTTCTCTCATAAATGCTTTCCATACTCTTCTGCCGCCGCCCTTCTGTCTGGGTTGTGCAAATGTCCGCCGCCGCCCAAACAGGTAGGAGTATACGACAAAACAAATGTGCTGTCAAGCATTATTTCTTGACAGCACATAAATAATTTCATAAATCGTCGCTCCTCTTGCCTCCCCCTCAGGGGGAGGTGGCACGGCGTAGCCGTGACGGAGAGGGGTCCGCATGATAGGAGCTCAGAAGTAAAACCGTATGCCACTTTACAACAGACTATGCTATAATGAAAATTAGCATATAATAAGAACAGAAGGAGGCACGTATGCGTAAAAAAATTGAGAATCTCTGGAAGCGGACCGGCGGACATTACCTGACGGCCTGCCTCCTGCAGCTGGTCGCCGGAGCCCTCTTTCTTCTCGTCCCCTATGATTGGATGGACGAGGTTTTCCTCCTTATCAGCTTCTTTCTCATCGGCGGAGGCATTTTCGTGGTCATCGAGGGGATTGTTGCGAAAAAGAAGGTCTCCGACCTGACGTTCGGGATTTTCCTCGCCGTAATCGGACTTTGTATATCTGTAAGCTCCGGACTCCTCGTCGCCCACGCCTACCTCCTCGTCGGCTGCATCGTCCTTCTGGGCGGCTTTTTAGACCTCTACCACTATGTCAAAATCCGTTACACCTACGGCGAACCAGAGCTTCTCACCATCGGCCTCTCCTCCCTCTCCGCCATCCTTGGCCTCTGCATCCTGCTGCACCCCTTTCCGAACGAGGCACACATGTTCCGCCTGGGCGGAGTGGCCTTCCTCTTCCGCTCCTTCCTCTGCTTTCTATATTATAAACGACTGCTGGAGCTTAACTGACAAGGAAATTCGAGGATATTTGGCTGACCGAAAGCTCCCCTGCCTCGCCGGAAGTCAGCCACAGTGTATGATTTTCTGGGCATTGGGTCTATGGTATATATTTAATGTATCATATTTTGTTATAATGCAAACATTTTATCAAAAATTAAAAAAAGTGCTTGCATTTTTCTTCAGGATGATTATAATAGATAAAGTCAGCCGCCGATGTGGCTCAGTTGGTAGAGCAGCGCATTCGTAATGCGCAGGTCATCGGTTCGAGTCCGATCATCGGCTGGAACAAACCCCGAAGAAGCAAAAATTGCTCCTTCGGGGTTTTTCTTTGTGTTCAAAATCAGAATAATGAAAAGCAAATCGGGTAGAGGGGCGAAAGCTGAACCACTACCCATTCTCGCGAGCCACGTGCTGCCGTAGGCACCACAATTCCTTACACTGTAACAAAGAATAGGTAATTGCAAAACTCGCGAAGCCGCATAAATCCTGCATCCTCTTCGCTAAAAAACAACACAACTCCTCACTGAATTGTGGTAAAATTGTGACATCCACGAAACAACCTACCACGCCTCAGAAAGGAGTTGCTAACCATATGATAA
>CADCQU010000334.1 GCA_902803635.1 uncultured Lachnospiraceae bacterium
CATTTCCTGCGCGTTGGCCAGCCGCATGATCCACGGGCCAAAGTACCGCAAAAGCTCCTCCTCCGTAATTCCACATAGATTGGCGTACTGTTTGGAGAGCGAGATGTCCAGGAGCTGGTTCAGGTCGCTAAAAATGCTGACCTTGTGGAATTTCGTCACGCCCGTAATGAAGATAAAATGGATGAAATTATCGAAACTCTTTAGCGTGCTGAAAAACCCTTTCAGAACGGAGCGGTTATGGTCCTGCAGTTCCTTGTTGTCCACGGCATCCAGCAACGGTTTGTCATATTCGTCCACAAGGACAACCACACGGCTCCCCGTCTGTTCGAAGGCCATTTGCAGAAGATTTTGAAAACGGACATTCGGCTTGACCGCATTTTCGTTCCTACGGCCATACACCCGCTCCAGATTGTTCAGCTGGTTGTCCAAAACAGACTCCAGTTCACCCTCCTCTGCATAACTCGCGCAGTTAAAATCAAACAAAAACACCGGATACCGCTTCCACGCATCCGCGCCCGCATTTGCCTCCTCCAGTTTTTCAATGGCCAGGCCTTCGAAAAGGTCCTTCCGCCCTTCCCAGTAACACTGCATGGCCGAAAGGAGAAGACTCTTTCCGAACCGCCTAGGCCGGCTCAGGAAGTACGGCACATTGTTCTTCGCAAACTGATATATATATTCCGTCTTGTCCACGTAGAGGAAGCCGTCCGTCCGCAGCTTCTCAAACGCCTGAATCCCCACCGGCAGCTTCTTTTCCATCATCCCCGCCCCCTTTCGTATAGGTTTATTATAGCATAGGAAGGAGGGGAAAAGGGAAGGAAAAACAGGTTTCGAGAGGGAAAATGAAAAATGGCAGCGACACCGGGATTCAACGTGTTGCTGCCATTTGTGTTTGATATCGTCTTAATTCGCCCAGACATTTCACGCTTCGTGCTATTTCCTGTTGAAAAAAGGCATACGTTGTGATATATCTGAATTACTCGACGCGCCATCAAGAATGGCGACAAAGTATTGGCAAGAAAGGCGGGCGTGTATTATGAGTAATTGCTTGGAACACAATGACAAGATCGCATTTCATCCTGGCTATTATATTAAGGAAATTTTTGAGGAGAGCGGCCTTACGCAGGAGGATTTCGCAAAGCGTCTCGGTACGACACCAAATGATCTCAGTCTTATGATGCGGGGTGAGAATTCTCTGTCCATCGACATCGCCACGAAAATGTCCAGAATGCTCGGAACCTCGGTCTCCTATTGGCTCGGTCTGCAGCAGGCGTATGACGAGAAGGTCTCCAAATTCCTCTTGGAGAGGGACTTGGCAAAAGCGAGGTGTCTTTCAAACGGATGATAATCCGTATTTTTAGAAATATATCGAATTAACGGATTTTTCACAAAGCACGGACGTACAGATAAAAGAGAAATCGTCCCAATGCAAAAAGGCGAATCAAAAACCGAGAAAGGGCACCGAGGAAGCGTTGCTCTTCTATCTTAATCTTAAAGTAGCGAAAGGAAGGTGAACGAAATTGCGAAAAACAATCATGATGCTTTTCATGGGGGCTTGTATGCTTTTGCTTGCCTCCTGTTCGGGGAGCAAAGGGTCGGAAGCGGGGAATGACAGCAGTGCGCACCAGAGTATTGAGGAAATCTTTCAAAAGGTATGCTCCGCCGACGAAGCCCTGGAGCTGGCAAGGAACTCTGATGCGGTCGTTTTCGAGACGCAGGGCTGCACGTCCGGGAAAAATGTCTGGGATACGTTTTACGAGGCCGTTAACAGCAAGTCGCCGGCCTCCGTCCTCTGTGCGCACTATTATGTGCTGGACAAGGAACATGTGAGTGAGGAATTGTATGAGGAGGAGAAGGACCAGTACCCGAAGCTGTTCTTCTACCTGCTTTCCTATGACGGAAAAGAATTCTCCGTAAAAACCCGCGAGAGCACCGTGGAAGCCCTGGATTCCCAGGATACCTTCCCTTATCTTCGCCACTTTACCGGCGAGGCGCCTTCCACCGCCCGATTTGACTCCTACGACCTTTACGTTTTAACCGAGCATCCAACGGTGACATGGGAGGAGATTGAAGCCGGACTCATCAGCTCGCAAGCAGGCGCAGGCTACAAGCACTGCACGGTGTACCGCGACTATCTGGGCTGGAAATAATATGCTGAGGCAAGAGAATAGGGCATCCTCAGAGTTTACGAGACTCTGCGGATGTCCTTTTTAAAGTGCACCTTTCATGAACACGCATATTCTATTTCATCCAACAGCATTTACACAAGGTGATGGATATTTACTACCGGATTCATTTCTTTTATGTTCTTTCTATAGTCATTCCCATGGTCATCCTCCAAAGGCCCCATTTTCTTTATTTTCTCCCAATTCCACCACCGGAATCGCTCCATATTTTCCGTTTAAATAATCCTTCGCATAACTGGCATCGGACC
>CADCQU010000335.1 GCA_902803635.1 uncultured Lachnospiraceae bacterium
AGGACGATGCCGCGGCCCGGATAGGTTTTCGAGGACAAGAGTTCGTACAGGTTCTTCATGATTCATTCTCCTTTTTTAGGAATCTCCAGGTACTCCACAGGAATCCCGTAGAGCTCGGACAGGGCGAGGAGGTCGCGGTAGCGAATCCCCGTCGTGCCGTTCTCCCAGTTGATGATGGTTTGCTTGCTTCTCCCGACGGCCTCGGCAGCTTCCTTCTGGCTAAGGCCGCGGTTGACCCTTGCTGCTTTCAGTTTAATCTTTGGAAAGTCCATCTGCCACACTCCCAGCACTGTTTTTTGCTCCCGTCCCTATGGTAATCCATTTAAAATGGATTTGCAAGGGATTGATGCAAGAAATGTGGAGGAAACAGATATACAAAGTAATAAATCCGACCCGCCGGGGCCGGATTTTCCTTACTCGCGGAAGAAATTGCGGGGTCTCCGAAGAGCGATGTCCTTGAGGACCTTCTCCTCGCCGGCAATCTCAAGGTGCACCTTCACCCTCTTATCCGGGCAGACGAAGACATAGGGCTTCGCATCCTCCTCACGGCTCGTAAAATCGATGACCTTGTAGTCAAACTGGAAAGGTTCAAGCTTCTTGGAGCCGATGGGCGCGATGACCTCGCAGTTCGAAATGTCCAGCGTATACTTGCGCTTCCGCTTCATTTTGTTGTAAATGGCGTCGATGTCGAACTGGCCCTCGATATAGCGGTACTCGTACTCCACCTTGAAGCGCGGGAAAACGAAGTAATCCGCAAGGACCATCAGCATGCCGCCGATGAGCATAAAGGGGTGTATCAGGAAGCCCCCGACAAAGAAGATGCCCGTCAGGCCAATCATACCGAACTTGATGAGCTGCTCGCTCATCAGGTTCCGCCTCGGCACCAGAATTTCCGCATACCAATCACCCATCATTCCACCTCATCTTTTACGTATTTCAGGCATTTGGCAAATGCAAACCGCCCGACGATGGAAATTATACCACGGTCGGGCGGGTTCGTCTATTTATTTCTTCCTTTATAGCTGTAGAAAGAAGCAACGCATGGCTCCGCGCTTCGCGCTCCCGCCATGCTCCAAACATTCGGATTCCCGCGCCGCAGGCGGCGCTCCATCCTCATGTTTGGCGTTCGCCAAGGCCAAAGCCCCGCTCGAGCAAGCTCGGCGGGGCTTTGGCTTTGGCTCACTGCTTCTTTCACATCATGCCCATCCCGGGATTCCCTGCAGGCATGGGCGGGGTGGGTTCCTTGATGGTGGAGACGGCGGACTCGGTGGTGAGGAGCGTCGCGGCGACGGAGTTGGCGTTCTGCAGCGCGCTGCGGGTCACCTTGACCGGGTCAAGGATTCCGGACTCGACCATATTGACATACTTCCCGGTAAGAGCATCATATCCGATACCAACCTCGGACTCGCGGACCTTGTTCACGATAACCGCGCCCTCCTCGCCGGCGTTGACGGCGATGCGGAAGAGCGGGGCGGCAAGAGCCCTCTGGATGATCTCGGCGCCGGTCTTCTCGTCGCCGGAGAGGCTATCCACAAGCTCGCCAAGGGTCTCGGCCGCGTGGATGTACGCGGAGCCGCCGCCGGCGATGATGCCTTCCTCCACCGCGGCGCGGGTAGCGTTCAGGGCATCCTCCATGCGGAACTTCTTGTCCTTCATCTCGGTCTCGGTCGGGGCGCCGACGCGGATGACGGCCACGCCGCCCGCAAGCTTCGCCAGGCGCTCCTGGAGCTTCTCGCGGTCGAAATCAGACTTCGTCTCCTTGATCTGGGCCTTGATCTGCGCGACGCGGGCCGCAATCTCTTCCTTAGAGCCCTCGCCGCCGACGATGACGGTGTTCTCCTTCTGGATCTTCACGGACTTCGCGCGGCCCAGCTCGTTAATGGTGGCATCCTTGAGCTCCAGGCCAACCTCGTCCGAGATGACCGTGCCGCCCGTCAGGATGGCGATATCCTTGAGCATATCCTTCCTGCGGTCGCCATAGCCCGGGGACTTGACGGCAACGACGTTGAAGGTGCCGCGGAGCTTGTTCACGATGAGGGTGGTCAGGGCTTCGCCCTCGACGTCCTCGGCGATGATGAGAAGCTGCGCGCCCATCTTGACAATCTGCTCCAGCACCGGCAGAAGGTCCTGAATATTGGAAATCTTCTTGTCCACGATGAGAACGTACGGATTCTCCAGATTCGCTTCCATCTTCTCCATGTCAGAGCACATATACGCGGAAATATAGCCGCGGTCGAACTGCATGCCTTCCACAAGGTCAAGCTCGTCCACCATTGTCTTGGACTCCTCGATGGTGATGACGCCGTCCTTGGAGACCTTCTCCATCGCGTCCGCAATCATCGCGCCGACGGCATCGTCCCCGGCGGAAACGGAGGCCACGCGCTCAATCTGCTCCTTGCCGCTGACCGGCTTGCTCATCGCGACGAGGGCCTCGACCGCCTTGTCGGTGGCCTTCTTCATGCCCTTGCGAAGGATGATCGGGTTCGCGCCCGCCGCAAGGTTCCGCATGCCCTCGTGCACCATCGCCTGGGCGAGAACCGTCGCGGTCGTCGTGCCGTCACCGGCCACGTCATTTGTCTTGGAGGCAACCTCCTTGATGAGCTGTGCGCCCATGTTCTCGAAACCGTCCTCCAGCTCGATCTCCTTGGCAATCGTCACGCCGTCATTTGTAATCGTCGGGGCGCCGTAGGACTTCTCCAGGACAACGTTCCTGCCCTTCGGGCCAAGCGTCACACGGACGACGTCCGCCAATTTGTCAACACCGGCCAGCAGAGCCTCCCTGGCCTCAACTCCGTACTTAATCTCTTTTGCCATGGTTTACGCCTCCTCCACAATCGCTAAAATATCGTTCTGGCGGACGATGGTGTACTCTTCCTTGCCGAGCTTCACGTCCGTACCCGCATACTTCTGATAAATGACCTTCTGGCCAACCGAAACATACATCTTGACTTCCTTACCGTCAACAACGCCGCCCGGACCTACGGCGACGACTTCCGCCTGCTGCGGCTTCTCCTTGGCCTGTCCCGGAAGGACGATGCCGGACGCCGTGGTCTCCTCGGCTTCCATCTGCTTCAAAACAACCCTGTCACTGAGCGGAACCAACTTCATAATTCTAACCTCCTTGCGAATCCAACGACGGCCGTTACGACATATGTTCGAGGCGTCTCTGCAAATGTACAGCTCTCCTCTCCGGCCGCTTCTTCTGTCTGTTAGCACTCATTTATATGGAGTGCTAACATCTGCATGATAATATACTCCCTCCAACCGCCCTTGTCAAGCTATTTTTCGAAAAACTTTTATTGA
>CADCQU010000336.1 GCA_902803635.1 uncultured Lachnospiraceae bacterium
GCGGTGCAGCAGTGCATCCAGGAGGGAATCCTGCGGGAGTACCTCCTTCGCAAAGGCTCGGAGGTGATTAATATGCTCATTGCAGAATACGACTATGATACAGACATCCGCGTCCAGCGGGAAGAGGCGGCGGAAGAGGCAACTGAAAAGGCAACGAAAGCGACTAAGGAAAAGGATCGGGCGAAGGAGCTTGCTTCTATTAAGGAAGCTATTCAAAACGGTGCCCTGACGCTTTCGAATGCCGTTCGCTTTTTCCATTTGACACCTGATGAGATGAAGGCGTTTTAAAGGCTCACAGGGAAAGGTTAGTTGCGCTCGCCCCTCTATCCGAGAAGGAAGGGATGACAAGATGTTACCAAAAGAAAAGGCTCCATCCCCCTCGTGTGGGATGAAGCTTTTTTTATTCCCTGCGCTTTTTCACCAGAGGAATTTTTCGATAGAAGGCCATCCCGTAGCAGCTTACGTCATTGTTACCTTGCGCCCGCAGGAATTTTAATGTTTTTCAATCGTGCACGTATGATGCTTATACTCCGGATGGTTGGCGGGCAAATCGCGATTATAGTTGACACCAATTACCAAGGTGTTTCCATTATAATGCTCAAATCGGTCAAGATATTTCTGCCTTCGGATTTGATCTATGGCGACATCCGTACTTTAGTGCTGTATGATACTTCTGCACGGTGTCCTAATGCCTCTCCAAGCTGTGTTCTCATAAGTCCCCTTCCAATGAACGGAACCGGCTTGCATCGGATTTGAAAAAATATAGGAGTAATTGCCCGGCGTTTGGTGTATAATGTAAATCAAGGGAGAGGCGGAAGCTGTTAGCTAATTGCACAGCTAAGCTGTCCCTGTAAGTTATAAGTAGAGGGCGGTGATTTGCAATGCGGGAGTTCAATACGACAGGGGGCTGCAATCCTTGCGATCATTACATGGTCGATATCAGCGAGAGGTTGAAGGAAATAAAAGCCCTGGTGGACGATGGCAAATATTTTTGCATCAACCGTGCACGTCAATACGGAAAAACTACGACGCTGGACGCGCTGGCGGAATATCTATCAAATGCATACACTGTTGTTTCTCTTGATTTTCAGGATATAAGCGGTGGAGTCTTTGAAAATGAAGGAACCTTCACACAGGGGCTGGCCAGGCTCTTCCTCGATGCTTGCGAGTTCTCCGGTGCAGAGATTCCTGAAACATTTGTCACTGCGTTTGAAAAGATAAACGAGAAAGAGGCTGCTCTCGTGAAGATGGATGAAATCTTTCGCATTTTCCGACGCTGGTGCAAAGAATCGGAAAAAAAGATCATCCTCATGATCGACGAGGTGGACACGGCCTCCAATAACCAGGTATTTTTAGATTTCCTTGCACAGCTGCGCAGCGGGTATTTGAAACGAAAGACGATTCCAACGTTTCAATCCGTAATCCTTGCCGGTGTAACGGATGTGAAACATTTGAAAGCGATGATTCGGCCGGACGGAGTGCACAAGGAAAACAGTCCATGGAATATTGCGGCTGACTTCACCATAGACATGAGCTTGTCGAAACCCGGTATTCAGGGGATGCTGGATGCATATGAAGCCGACCATTGTACCGGAATGGACACTTCGAAAATGGCGACGCAGCTGTACAAGTACACAAGTGGATATCCCTACCTGGTTTCCCGCATTTGCCAATTGATGGATGGGCCTGTGCGTGCGAAAATGGGGCTTTCCGATGCATGGACGGAGCAGGGGATGGACGAGGCTGTGAAGCTTGTCCTCGCCGATGGAGAGGATTCCCTGTTTGGCTCGCTAATGAGCAAACTGGAAAACATGCCACAACTGAAAGGGCAGCTGCGGGATATTCTGATGAAGGGAAAAGTTATTTCCTGGCAGCCGGATGATCAGGAGCAGGCTTTGCTACGGATGTATGGCTTTATCAAGAATAATCAAAATACAGTTCAGGTGGCTAATCGTATATTTGAAATGCGTCTTTATCAATATTTTCTCGGAGAGAGTCGTAACCAGAAGAACGATTTCTTCCGAAGTGACGCCCAGCTCCACAAGTCCATTTTTATTAATGAGGATCATAGCCTGAACATGCCGCTGATTCTGGAACATTTTATAGAGACTGAGTGGCGCGTGCATGGAGAGACGGATGACAGGTTTCTGGAGGAAGAGGGAAGGGAACGGTTCTTAACTTATCTCTCTCCGATTATTAATGGAACAGGTACGTACAGCGTTGAAGAACAGACCCGTGATCAGCGTCGGATGGATGTTGTCATTCATTATCTTGGCCATCGCTATGTTGTGGAATTAAAAATCTGGAGAGGGCCAAGATACAATGAGGACGGTGAAAAACAAATCATGGATTATCTGGACTACTTTGGCCTGACCGTCGGTTATATGGTTAGTTTCAATTTCAACAAGAACAAAAAACGCGGAGTGGAAAGGGTGAGCGTCGGGAATAAAACGTTGTTTGAGGCAACCGTGTAAGAGGCGTCAAAACGTTGACAGCAATGGATTTGCATGGAGAGGTTAAGGATTCTGGGGAGGTGTCATGGAACGATTTGGAATCAACATGAAGAAGTGGTGCAGGGAGCATGAGAGGAGGATGCAAATGGCCCCCTCGCTGGAGGAACATCGGGAGAAGATTGCCATTTTGCAGCATGAACGCCTGGTCCATTTGATCGTGACGGTCATGGTTGTATTCGTCGAGCTATTTGTCGTGGACCTCGTATTATTACACTCCGA
>CADCQU010000337.1 GCA_902803635.1 uncultured Lachnospiraceae bacterium
GCTTGCTTATCTGAAGCTGGAGGACTTTTCCGCGATGACGGCGGGCCTTCCCCTCTGCACCGCCTGCTTCAGCGGAAACTACCCGGTGGGGTGAGGTTTTTTGTAACAAATGACTGCCGCCGTGACATTTTTTCTCCATAAGCTTTGTTCATGTGGTATAATAAACCAATAGAACCAGATACAATTTTGATGGCAATTTTACGAAGACTTTCCCTGAGGTGAGGCCCCTCTCCGTCACGGCTTCGCCGTGCCACCTCCCCCTGGAGGGGGAGGCAAGGGTCGTTGCGGTACGCGGGAATGAACGACGCATAAACAAAGGAGATAGAAAAAATGGTTCGGACAAAGTATGGATATGTGGAAGGGATTCGGAAGGACGGATGCATCGCCTACCTTGGGATTCCATTTGCCAAGCCTCCGGTGGGGAAGCGGGCCTTCCGGCATCCGGAGGAGCCGGAGCCGTGGGAGGGTGTCTTGCAGGCGGACCACGGGAGCAAGAACCCCATCCAGGAGTCGGGCAACTTCGGGATTGGAAACAACTCGCTGGACTGCCTGTACCTCAATGTATTTGTCCCGGAGGAGGCCATGGCAGAAGCCTTTGCAAATGGAAAAGCCGACCTTCCGGTGATGGTCTGGATCTACGGCGGTGCCTTCTCGCAGGGCGGGGCCGGCGCGAGGGAGGAAGGCACCACAAATCTTGTCTACAATTTCTACCGCTTCGCCCGGGAGACAAAGGCCGTCGTCGTCTCGTTCAACTACCGCCTGAACTTCTACGGCTTCCTCGGCCTTGGGCTTCTCAATGAAAACTTTCACTTTAACAACGGCCTCTTCGACCAGATCCGGGCGCTGACATTTGTCAAGGAAAACATCGCGGCCTTCGGGGGTGATCCGGCAAATGTCACCCTCTTCGGACAGTCAGCGGGCGGCGGTTCCATCCTGGCGCTGATGAGCATGGACGCCGGGAAGGGACTCTTCCAAAAGGCTATTTTGCAGTCGCCCGGCGTTGACCATTTCTTTACGCCCGAGGAGGCCCGCGAGCAGACCGTCAAATATCTCCGCAAGCTCGGTGTCCGGCATTTGTCGGAACTCTTCACCATCCCGGTGGAGAAGGTGCAGGCGGCAAATAGAGGCTTCACCTTTTCGAGGATTCTGAAGGGCGAGTTCCGCTGCGCGTTCTCCCCGGTCATCGACGGGGTGACCCTTCGGGAGGTCCCGAAGGTGGCCGCGCTCCGGCAGACCATGCCGCTTCTCATCGGAAATACGGACCGGGAGGGCGATTGCTTCGTGAACCTGGTGAAGCCGCCAATCCTTCCGGTCATGTCCGGGCTTCTCCATCTAAAGCCGCAAAAGAAGGGCGGCAGCTACAAGGAGAGGGTCAGCGACGCGATCAGCAACAGGGGCTTCATCCAGCCGGAGATGGACATTCTGGCGGGCTACGCGGGGCCGACCTGGCGTTACGAATTCTGCCACACAGTTCCGGGCAGCAGCTACGGGACCGGACACGCGGCGGAGATTCCCTTCGAGCTGGGTGCCGCAAGGACGCTCGACGGGACAGCGATTCCGGAGGACGATCCCGTCGGCGCGGACATGCGTAGGCGGTGGGGGCATTTTGCCCATAACGGAAGCCCCGACTGGCCGAGCTATGCAGAAGAAAGATATACGTATGTATTTCAGTAAAGGAAGGTTTTCGGCTGGTTTCGCGTAGAGAAGGCGGAACGGATAGGAGGATGAGATGGTTAAAAAAATGGATACGTTTTACCCGGCGGCGGGGACGATGCGTAAGCTGCACATTTATCTGCCGGAGGATTATGAGACCTCGGGGAAGTCGTACCCGGTGATGTATTTTTTCGACGGGCACAACCTCTTTTTTGACAAGGACGCAACGTTCGGGAAGAGCTGGGGGCTGAAGGACTATCTGGACGGCCTTCGGGCGGATCTCATCGTGGTCGGCGCGGAGTGCGCCCACGATACCGTCGAAAGCGTCCCGACCGCCCACGGGGAGATCCGCGGCCTGGACCGCCGGATGTACGAGTACCTTCCCGTGCTCTTCGACCCTGCAAAGTCGAACGTCTTTTTAGGCATCGGCGATGACGAGGAGGGGGACGAGGAAGAGGCGATCGAGGGCTTCTGCGGGATCGGGGACGAGACGATGCGGTGGCTCGTGGAGGACGTGAAGCCCCTCATCGACCGCACATTCCGGACGCTCCCGGACAGGGAGCACACGGGCATCGGCGGCTCCAGCATGGGCGGCCTCATGTCGGTCTATGCCATTTTCCAGTACAATTCTGTCTATTCCCGCGCCCTCTGCTTCTCCCCGGCGACTCCCTTCTGCATGGACGCCCTTAGGGAGGTCATGGCAAATGCCTCGTTCGACCCGAAGACGCGCGTTTTCCTGACCTGGGGGACCCTGGAGGCGGTCGGCTGCGAGGATCCGACGAAGGAGGATTTCACGTCCCACCTCAGCCGCTCCAGCCGGGAGATTGCCGAACGTGTTCTGGCAAATGGCGGCGCGGCGGGAGTCTACTGCCAGATTGGCGGCGAGCACCGCGAGAAGGACTGGGAGGTGCAGCTGCCATTTGCCATGCCCTTCCTCTGGCCGGAGGTGATCCCGAGCAGCCTGCATTTTTCGGAGGAGAAGGATAAGATTGTGTACGGGGACACGAACGGAGAGGTCCTTGCATTTGTCGAATTCCCGTATTTTGCAGAGGGAAAGGTGGAGGTGACGCACACCATCGTGGACAAGGTCCTCCAGGGACGCGGAATCGCGGGCATCCTCATGAAAAAGATGGCGGAGAGGCTCCGCCGGGACGGGGCCAAGGCCGAGCTGACCTGCTCCTACGCCGTCCGCTGGTTCGCAAAACATCCGGAATATGAAGACGTGCTTCTTACGACGGGGGAGGAGAGCAAGGACGCGGTCCCGGAGGCTTGCTCGCTCCCGAAGCATAAGCCGCTCAATTAAAACAGCAAGGAGACTATCCATGAGCATCCCGATGGATTTTTTCAGCCAGAGGCGACCAGCGCCCTCGACGCGACCACGGAATACGAGGTGCTGCAGACGGTTGCCGCACGCGGAATTGTCTGCGTCGTGATCGCACACCGCCTTTCCACCATACGGGACTGCGACGAGATTATCGTCCTCGACCAGGGAAAGGTCGTGGAGCGCGGAACCCATGAGCAGCTCCTGGCCCTGATGAGGTGCAATGTCATTGATTTGAGAAGTGTCATCCTGAGCGAAGCGAAGGATCCCGTAAGTTTTTTTTCGCAAAGTTGACGGGATTCTTCGTCGCTTTTCCTCATTTCTCATTGCCGAAGGTGATTAGATTCTGGGATGTCCGAAGGACGCGCTCCTCAGAATGAAAAAACGCGCAGTCCACATTGTGGGCCGCGCGTTTTTTTTATATTCCATTGTACTCCAGGCAGAGCATGGTCAGGTCGTCGAATTGCTCCGCGTCCTTGACAAAGCGGTTAACCGCCTCGTTGACATTTTCCAGAATCTTCTGCGGTGGGATGTCCGGCTCCTCGTTCAGCGCTTCGATCATTCGCTGCGTGCCGAACTGCTCCTCGCTGGCATTTGTCGCCTCCGGCAGGCCGTCCGTATAGACGAACAACTTGCTGCCGGGCTGCAGGTTGAGCTCGTATTCCTTATACCGCATTCCGGACATGCCGCCGATGACAAAGCCATGCTTGTCACGGTACAGGACAAAGCTGCCGTCTGCTTCCGTGATGGCGGGATATTCATGGCCCGCGTTGACGGCCGTCAGCTTGCCGGTGGAGATTTCCAGTATGCCAAGCCAGACCGTCAGGAACATCTCCTCGTGATTTGTCTCGGTGATCTCTTCATTTGCCGCCATAATGATTTCCGCAGGACTTTTTCCCATCTTTGCAAAGTTGGAAATGGTAATCTTCGACGACATCATAAAGAGGGCGGCCGGGATGCCCTTGCCGGACACGTCGGCAATCACGAGACACAGGTGGTCCTCGTCAATCAGGAAGTAATCATAGAAGTCGCCGCCAATCTCCCTGGCGGGCTTCATGCTGGCATACAGGTCAAATTCCGTACGTTCGGGGAATGCGGGGAAGATGCTGGGCAGCTTGTCCGCCTGGATTTTGGAGGCAAGGGTAAGCTCCGTAACGATTCGTTCCTTTTCGGCCGTAATCGTCGTCAGATCGTTCACGTACTGGATGATGTTCTCTTCCATCTGGTCGATAGAGGTGGCAAGTACGCCGATCTCGTCCTTGTTCTTGATGGTTTCCGACAGCCGCTGCTCGCCGAGCGTCCCATCCTTCGAAAAGCGGCTCGCTTCCTCCGTAATGGTTCGGATTGGCTTTAAGCAGACCTTTGACAAATAGAAGCTGTGAATCAAAATAATGATGGCTAATAGAAGCAACAGGCCGAGCAGGACTTTCCCGACATAGGAATTTCGCACCCAGACCAGGGTTTCCATCTGGCGCTGGACGCAGAGAATGGCCGTCGTCTTGCCGTCACTGTCATACAGAGGAATCATCGCGGTGATGTGGGGATCGGTTTCGATATAGCCCTGGTCGCGAATCAAAAGTTCATGATCGGATTCCTTTTCATACAGTCGGCGGTATTTTTCCTTGTACTCGTCGTTCGTCGTCTGGCGATAATAGCCAAAGTCATAAGGTTCGTAATCCGCGCCATCGTTCACGGTTGAGAATAGGAAGGTGATGTGGTCATAGTCGTCGAGGTCGGGCCGGATGACGTAGATAAAGGTCACGCCCTGGGAGTTGCAAAGACTCTGCAACTTGGTCCAGGTGTCCATGTAGAACGGGGTGGTACCGCCGCTCGCGGCATACTCGTCCATCTTGTCGTTGTCAATAAGAGTATCCGCGGTTGCGGCCGTATGGAAGGCTCCGTCGGAATACAGGTCGAGCAGGGCGCTTGTGAAGCCGTTGTAGCCGATAATGCTGATGAAGACCGCAAAAAGAATCAGCATCAGGCTGATGCCGAACAGGCTTTTGAAAACAATGCCGCGTCCGCGCTTCTTGTGGGGGGAGGTGCGAGATTTTTTCATGGGGGCGTTCCTTCTAATACAATATTCTAGGGATCGTTACCGGGGATGTTTTGAAGAGGAACTTGCTAGGTTATAAAAAACATTAAAAAGTAAAAAAGATGTATAGTCTTTTGTTAAAAATATTGTTTTTCTTCACTGTTCGAAAAGATATGCACCTTATCTACTACAGATGGACGTAACCCACGCC
>CADCQU010000338.1 GCA_902803635.1 uncultured Lachnospiraceae bacterium
CGCCAAGGTGCGGAAGCTCAACGTTGTGGACGCGCTCAAGGATGAGAACCTGTGAATAAAATAGGGTAGAGGGAGGCGAACGCCGAACCTCTACCCCTCCTCGCGAGCCGCGTGCTGCCGAAGGCAGCTGATTTCTTTGCGCGGTTTTGCGAATAGAAAGACCGCCGTACCGGATGGTACGGCGGCCTTTCAAAACAAGCATTTCATGAGCCACAATAGCCATTTAGAAAGATCGGCTGCATAGTAACCTTTTATGCGTTCCTTCTCTTTTTCTTCTTTTTCCCTTTCGTGTTTTCCTTTGCATTTGACGGACGGGCTTGCTGGGCATTTGACTGCTTTGCTTGCTTTGCATTTGCCTTATTTGCCTGTCTCTCTTCCTTCGAGGGTCTTGGACTTTTCTGCTGTACCACGTAGGGGTCTACGTCGGAGGGCGTGATCATGAGCTTTTCCGTGACCTTGTTGGACTTGGAGGTCTTCACGCTGATGTAGCCGATGATGCAGAAGATGATGGCGCCGAGGCAGTTGACGAGGAGGTCCTTCATACTGTCGATGATGCCGATGTCGAGGTAACCGTTCTCGATTGTGAAGGTCTCGCCGGCCGCCGTCTGGATTTCGGTCTTGACAATGTCAAGCACCTTGATTACATTCTGCGCGTTCTCAGGGTCAAGGGAGACGGAGCCGAAGCCTGTCACGACGAAGTCCTTCTGCATGTCAAGGTAAAAGAGCTGGTCCATGGTGAATTCAAAGAATTCCCAGACGACGCCGATGGTCATGGAGAAGCAGAAGGCGACGAGAGCCAGGTAGAACGGTGACAAATACACGTTCTTGCTGGCCCGGTTCAGGAGGTAAAACAGCGAGAAGCCGACCGCCGCAAAAAGGAAGCCGTTGATGGTGTGCAGGATCGTGTCCCAGCCGGGAATGTTGACGTAGTACTTGTCGACCTCGCCGAGGATTTCCGCAGCAAAGATGAAGACGAAAATGACGCCCTGGAAGAATGGCGGGATGGAAATCTTCAACGTGTCCGCCAAGATCGCGGGAATGAGGAACAGGATGAGGGAAAGGACGCAAATGAGCGCGTTCTCGTAATTTCCCGTCATGATGCAGCGGATCATGGTGATGATGACCATGATGCGAAGGACCGTGTACAAAATAAAGGTACCGCGGCTCTTCTTGTAGCTTTCGTTTAGATACTTTAAATATTTGCCTACAGACATATTCTCCCCCTTTCCGATGATTTCATCGGATATTTGCTATATTTTAGCACGAGTGTTGTGCGTATGCAATGAAATATCGATTCGGATGGATTGATAAAGCCACAAAAAATGCCGCAGACACCTTTCTATGGGATGTCTGCGGCGTGTTCTTTCAGGGTAATTTGAAGAGACGGCGTGCATTTGCCTCGGTCGCCTCCTCGACCTCCTTGGGGGTGCAGCCCTTGAGCGCGGCGATTTCTTCTATTATATAAGGAAGGTTTTGAGACGAGTTGCGCTTGCCGCGGTAGGGGACGGGCGCAAGGTAGGGGCAGTCGGTCTCCAGAAGGAGGTATTCGAGGGGCGTGTCCGCCACGACCTCCTTGAGCTTTTTGGCGTTTTTGAAGGTGACGACCCCGCCGATGCCGAGATAGAAGCCGAGCTTTCGGGTATAGATACGGGCGTCCTCCATGGCGTAGGAGTAGCAGTGCATGACGCCCTTTTGCGCGAGCTTTTCGCCGGGGCCGCCGGGGCCGTAGAGCTCCCGGACGATGTCCAGCGTGTCCTTCGCGGCCTCCCGCGAGTGGATGACGATGGGCAGGCCGCGCTCGATGGCGAGGAGGGCCTGCCGCCGGAAGGCGGACATTTGCACGTCCTTTGCCTCCTTGTTCCAGTAGTAGTCGAGGCCGATCTCGCCCACCGCGAGGATCTTCGGGTCGGCGAGGGCATTTGCAATCTCGGCAAATGTCTCGTCCGTAAGGTCGCCGACTTCGTCGGGGTGGAGGCCCATCGCGCCGTAGACAAATGGATATTTGCGGGCGAGGGCAAGGACCTTGGGGAGGCTCTCCCTGGTCGAGCCAATGTCGATCACCGCCCCGATGCCGGCATTTGCCAGGGAGAGCAGGAGGGCCTCGCGGTCCTCGTCGAAGGCGTCGTCGTCGTAATGAACGTGGGTATCAATAATCATAGCTTACTTCGCCGTCAGATCGTAGGTGCCGAACTCAAAGCCGCGTTCGCGGGCGCCGTCGATGAAGTCGGCGAGCATCGCGGTGTTGGTGTCCGATTTTGCGTGCAGGAGGTAGATCGCGCCGGGATGGAGCGAGTTCAGGGCCATCGGCAGGGCCTGTTCCACCGGCAGCTGCTCCTCGGAGTAATCGTTGTAGGCGTAGGACCAGAAGCTGACCTTGAAGCCCAGGTTGTTGATGAGGCCCATGGACTGCTTGCTGAACGCGCCCTCCGGGTAGCGGAAGAGCACCATCTTGTAGCCGAAGTTGTCCAGGACGTAGTTTTCGAGGTCCATGACCTCCTTCGTCTGCTCCTCGATGCTGAGCGTGCTCATCGACTTGTGGGAGACCGTGTGGTTGCCGAGCATGTGGCCCTCGTCAATCATGCGGCGGACAAGGTCGGGCCGCTCGTTGACGAAGTTCCAGGTGACGAAGAAGACCGCCTTCACGCCCTTGTCGCGGAGCGTGTCCAGGATGACCTCGGTGTTCGTGTTGGCATAGCCCTCGTCCATCGTGAGGTAGATGACGTTCTTGGAGGTGTCCCCGATATAGTCCACGTTGAACTCGCCCCAGAGGCTCTCATAGTAGTTCCAGCCGTTCGGGATGTTGCGCTCGTCGCGGTCGTTGTTGTCGTAGCCGAAGGGGACGAGGTCGTTCGAGAGGGAATTGAGGTCCCAATTCATATAGGCGGAGTAATCCGGGAGTCCGCCCTGCGAGGGCTGGCCTTCGGGGCTCTGCGACTCGGTTCCCTCGGGGGTACTCTGGACGGGCTGGCTCTCCGGGGACTGCGACTCGGTCCCTTCGGGGGTACTCTGGACAGGCTGGCTTTCCGTGCCCTGCGAGTCGGTTCCTGCGGGCGTGCTCGGGGAGGACTCGGTTTCCGAGCCATCGACGAGCGCGAGGTATTCCGAGGCTATGTAGGCGATACCGCCGTTGTACTCTACCCGGCTGAACGTCCCGTTATCGGCCGTCCGGGTGAGGACGGTACCCTTCGAGGCCACTCCGAGGGGATCCGCTTCAAGGCTCGGGGCCTTGCGGACGTTGACCGGCACGACCGGGGAGACCTTCTGGGGCGTGGCATATACGCGGAAGCCCTCCGCGTCCACGGTGTAGGACTCCGTCTTCTCGGCCGCCGAGCCGGTGGACGAGGTCGTGGCCTCGGAGGATGTGGCCTTCGAGGACGTGGTCTTCGAGGCGGCCTGGGCCGCGCTCTGGCCCTTCTGTCCGCAGCCGGCAAATGTTGTCGCCGCAAGGGCGGCGGTTATGACAAATGCAAACAAATTTTTTTTGTTCATGGTTCTCCTTTCCTTGTAGTTACGCGGGAAACGCGTTGATCTGTTCCGATTTTGCGTATTTCGCAAGAAATGTGTTTCTTCCTTTACCTTGCAAGTTATACCACGATTTAAGAAAGAAGGGAAGGGGAAAATTTTTCCACCTGTACGGTTGAACGCATAAAATGGACATCATCCATACGAAAGGCTTGTCATTCTGAGCGAAGCGACGCCTCAGTGTGCAGGAAACAGTCCAGTGGACTGTTTCC
>CADCQU010000339.1 GCA_902803635.1 uncultured Lachnospiraceae bacterium
TGTCATTCTGAGCGAAGCGAAGAATCCCGTAAGGTTTCTCGCAAAGTTGACGGGATTCTTCGTCGCTTCGCTCCTCAGAATGACAAAAATCGAGGGGTAGCTGAACTGTAACATATTTTGCACAAGAATCCCAAAAACAACGGTTACCCTTCTTGACATTTTCTCCAAATAAAGAGATAATGATATGCGGTTACAGGGGATATCCCCACAAAAATATCTTTCATGAAAAGGAGAAAGAAACTATGAGATTTCCAAATGCTGCTCTCGGCGTGAAGCGAATTTTCACCGCCGAAATCCTCTCACTCATCGCCGCCATCCTGGGTGCTCTTACCGTCATGGGTGCAGCGTTCACCGCCGGCGTCTCCGGAGTCGCCATCGCTTCATCCGGCAATGTCGCTTCTGGCGCAAGTCTTGCCAGTCTCGGATTCACCGCCATTTTTGGCATCGCAACCCTGGTTCTCACGGTCATCGCATTTTTTATGAAGCTTTTCGGCGTAAACAAGGCAAATGCCGATGAAAGCTCCTTCGGTATCGCCTTTGCCCTCATCCTGATCAGCCTTGTCCTCTCCATCATTTCCGCCTTCCTCACCGGTACGATCGGGTCCGTTTTGAACATCCTCTCCCAGATTCTAAACCTGATCATAACCTGGGCCATCGTCAACGGTATCCGTAATCTCGCCGTAAGACTCAGCGATTCCGCCATGGAGGCGCAGGGCAAAACCGTCTTTACACTGCTCCTCTGCTCCTACGGTCTCTCCATCGTCGCGAAGCTCATCAGCCTCTTCGCACCTGCCTTCGCCTCGGTACTTTCTGTCGTAGCCTTAATTCTGCAGCTTGTCTACTATGTCCTCTACCTCATCTTCCTGTCGAGGGCAAAGAAAATGCTCGGAGCATAACCTGGGGACAGGAGAAAAACAGGTATTTGGTAAAGTTGTTTTTAAATTACTCATTGCGCTGTTACAAGGCTGCTTGAGGTCCCCCCTCAAATGCGTCAGCCTCTGCGCAAATCTATCATGTATTTGCTTCATGGGGACAGATTGCATATTCTTCTTGCATCGCTATCAGCTCTGCACGGAAAATATGTGTCTGTCCCCATTTGCATATTACATTCTCTATATCTATGATCGTGTGGGCTCGGGTGCCACCCCTGCTCCCACGCGCACATCATGTTCCGGGAGGAAGTCATTATGGAAAAAAGTCTGATGGAAAGGTTCTTAACGACATATTTCAGTATTAAGCACAAGCTCTCCGCCGAGGAAACAGAGGAAGAGATTCGCAAGCTGAAGGAGAGGGGTCCGATAGAATCTCCACCGCCTAAAACAGTAAAGGCCAGACATTCTGACAGCGAGAATGGTCGTATATTCTATGCAAATGAAAACACCTCTTCGAAATATACAGTTTTCTATATTCATGGTGGCGGGTATGAGCATGACTTCTCACCCTTTCACTGGCTGTTTATCAAGAAGATTATTGAACGGACAGATGCATTGGTTATTGCCCCGGCCTACATGCTTATTCCGTTCGGAACATACCGACAGGCTTTTGATCTGATCCTGCCTGTGTACAATGATTACGCCAAGAAGCATCCAGATAAGAAAATCATACTGATGGGAGATTCTGCTGGTGGTGGGTTGGCCCTTGCCCTTGCTGAGCAAATCAAAAAAGAAGGCGGCCGCATCCCTGATGAGTTAATCCTGTTATCACCGTGGGCAGATATCGCGATGGAAAATCCGGATATGAAAGAGTATGAGTCGAAGGATCCCTGGCTTTCCAGACCGTGGCTTACCGTTTGTGCCAGGTATTGGGCTGATGATCTTGATATTCACGATTATCGTGTCAGCCCCGCATTTGGCGACCTGAAAGGATTATCGCACGTAACAGTAACCGTCGGAACGCACGAGCTCTTCTATCCGGATATTATAAAGCTCTATGGCCTGCTGGACCAGGACGCATCGAACGAACTAATCATTGGGCAGGAAATGATTCATGTTTACCCACTCGTCCCAATGCCAGAAGCAAAAGAAGCGGACGAGAAGATTATTGCCGCTATTTTGAGATGATGTATCTCGGGATTGGTACATTTGTCTTACCAATCTGTAGATATATGAAAAAACGAAATCGATGGCACCATACCATCGAAAAAACGAAAGGAGATTGCCATGAAACGAGTAAAGCTTTCTGTAGTTGATGCCTTACAAAAAGCCCTTCCATCGATTGTGGAAGGAGCAGAGCTCAAGCTGCCGCTTTTTAAAGCGACACTCCCCGCAGCTGAGACCCCCGCCGAATTGCCAGGTACGTCTGGACCAGTGCGCCTCAGCATGACATTTTGCCCCGATCCAATCACGACGACATGGGACTGGAATGATCTTGACTATAAGAATTCAAATGAAGCCCCCAACCTGAACCTGACCATTATGGCTTTGATCCTTGCAACAAACTGTGAATCCACGATTGGGGATCACGCATGGAGTTTGACAGAGAACAGCCTCATAAAGCTGGGCTTTACAAATGTCGTGCACTACTATTTCGAGCGCGCCGAAAAGATTTCCCGTGCCGCAATGGTATTTGCAAGGAGCATACAGCCCGTGAACGGCAAATATGTCGTCGCGGCGGTCTATCGGGGAAGCTCGTCCATCGAGGATGCCATTTCCGACGCAAAGTCCGAGCTCGATGGCTTCTGCGACGCGGGCAACGCCGGTGTGGAAAAGCTGAAGGCCTACATTGCCTCACAGGGTCTCACAAAGGAAAATACCACACTGTTTATTACAGGCCACAGCTATGGTGCCGCAAATGCTTCGCTCGTCGGGATTTTGAGCAGGGACCTGGCGGAAGCGGATTCCATCTTCTGCTATCCCTTTGCAACACCGAACTACAATCGTCATGGTCTTACCGGCGACGGCATGAAGATGTTCAGTTTCGACAGCAATGAGGACGTCGTCCCGCAGGTGCCCATCGGCCCGAATCTGGACAAGACCGGCGTTGACATCAAGCTTGACCGGCTCGACATCCAGTTGAACCAGCCGGAAAGGTACAAGCGCTTCCTTAGGCTCTATAAATACTTCCGCGGAAGAGACTTCGAAGAGGATTACGATTTTATGCCCGATGCCTATTCCGGCAATCGCAGCCGCGTTAAGCTTCCGGTCAACAGCCTCATTGTCCGCAATCATATGCCATACACCTACATGGCACTCATCTTGTCCGAACAGTCGGATGAAGCGGTTGATGCTTATATCGGCACTCCCGAGCAGGAGGAAGTTCTGGTTCTCGAAATGTCCGTCGGTGAGGTTTACAAGTTACCCGCCCTCATTGCGGCTGAAAAGGACGCTGCAAATATGGTTTGGAGCAGCTCAGACGAGGCTGTTGCTTCTGTGAACGAGCGTGGACTGCTTGCGGCCAAAGCCGCCGGAAACGCAAATCTCACAGCCACTACCTCCAGCGGAAAGCAGGCCGTTGTGGAAGTGCACGTTGTGGATGACTGAATTTCATGATGCAAGCGTCAAAAGCAAAAACTGAACCTTACCAGCATATTCGCATGAAGCTGCGATTTGTCTGTTTCAGGCAGTAAGCATTTTCCTATCGACAAAAGAATGCCAGACTGTTGAATAATACAACAGTCTGGCATTCTCGGTTCTGTACCAGTATCCTGTTCAGCGTTCCGTCCCGCGGAAGAAGAGCGAAAGCATACCCGGTCCCACGTGGGCACCGGAGACCGGCTCGTGGGGGCAGATGGTAATGGGTACGTCCGGGGTAATGCCGCGGACCAGCTCCGCCAGCGTTTCGGCGTCCTCGAGACAGTCGCCGTGCGAGATGCAAATCTTCTGTTCCGGGCCATCTATCCGTTTTTCCTCGTATTTTTTCACGATCGCCGAAATGGCGGCCTTCCGCCCCCGGACCTTGCCACAGGATACGATGTGCCCTTCCGCATCGCCGTAAAGGATTGGCTTGATGTTGAGGACCGTCGCGATAGTCGCGGTCACGCCGCTGACCCTCCCGGTCCGTTTCAGGAAATTCAGGTCATCCACCGTGAAATACTGGCAGCTGTGCGCGACCTCCTCATCCAAAATCCCGGCGGCATCCCTTGCGTCCACGCCCTGCCGGCTCAGCTCCGCAGCCCGCACGGCAAGCAGCCCCGTACCGAAACCACAGCCCTTCGAGTCCACAATGTGAACGAAACGGTCGGGATAGGTCTCCATCAATTCCATGGCGGCGATTGCAGCTGCATTATAGGTCCCGCTGATTCCTGAACTCATGGTGACACAGATGACATCCTGCCCCCGCGCAAGAACCGGGGCAAGGCGGTCAATAAAAAGCTGGGTATTCACAAGAGAAGTATGGACAATCTTTCCACGGCGAAGCGCCTCATAGTAGGCGTGCGCGTTAAACCCATCCACATTGCCCTTGTAGAGATGCGACGCATCGTCCACAATAAA
>CADCQU010000340.1 GCA_902803635.1 uncultured Lachnospiraceae bacterium
ACTAAGGAACTGTTCATCAATAACTCAGGAAATCTGCTTGTCTAAATTCCGCCCTGACTGCGTTGTCGTCAGTCGGCGATGCCCGCAACGCCTCCATCCTCCGCCTTGCAGGACGAAATTTATACTTCGCATCTTTCCTAAGTTATTTTCGAAAAGTTCCTAACTACAACCAATTCGAACCGTCACCTCACGGAACGAAGGAAAACAGAAAATCAAGCCCCTTCTGCAGCTTCTCCAGATTATCCGGCGACATTTCCATTTTCATAAGCTTTGACAGAAGCTTCTGCGGAATCTCAAAGCTGCCAATCTGGAAACCGGTAGGCTTCATGGTCCCCATGGCCGGCCTCCCTGCGGCATCCTTCGCCGCCTTCCTTAAATCCTCCGTCAGGCTCCAGGCAACGGCGAACGGCAGCATCGCCATAAAGGTCGCCACGGCAAATGGCAGAGCCGCAAGGGCTGCCGCCATCATCCGTCTCGTCTCCATCGTCCTTGCCAAATACACCGGCAGGCTTTCCACGCCCCTTCCTTCGTCCATCCACGCGGCCTGCGAAAATGCGGCAGCATTTGTCTCCTTTTGATCCATCGCACACCTCCTCTTCTCAGGCTTCAAAGTAATGGTCGATATTCCTTTTTCCGAAAAGGGCGCCGACAATGTCATTTCCCATCTCCACGATTGGCTTGGGCGGCTGCATGTTGAGGCGTCCGGCCCACGGCATCCTCCCGGCCAACCATTTCAGGGCGAGGATGGTATGATCCAGCGGGTCGAAGGGGTTCGGCGGGGTATTATCCTCGACCCCCGCGTTCAAGGCCTCGTAGAGGCCAAGTGCAGAGCGTCCCTGCAGCTTCCTGGGCAGATTCCCGCCGGTGAGGCCTAAAAGCATCTCGTTTCGTTCCACCCGAATCCCCACCGTCTTCCCGTTTTGAAGCACCGGGACAATGTCGTAGGCCACCCCGTTCATGCGCTCCCGCGTAATCCTGTAAACATCGATCCTTCCATTTGCAGCGCGCGGGATTTCGTCCACCAGCTGGAACTGCGTCGGCAGGGCCGTCTTTGCAAGAAGCTTGCCTGCAAGGAACACCGCCTCCAGCGCCTTTTTCACAGACTCTGCCTCCGCGTCCTTCTTTTCGGGTACCACGTAAAGCACGGGCACCGTGTCATGGATGCGCTTGTCCAAAACAGGAACCACGGCACATTGCCGGATGCCCGGCTGTTTCATCATCTCGGCTTCCACCAGCCCGGCCGCAAAGCGTATCCCCTCGTTGTTGGCAAAATACCGCTCGGACCGTCCGGCGTAGGAAAGGCTTCCGTCCTCGTTTACGCGCACGAGGTCGTTCGTGCAGATAAAGTTCCTGCCTTCAATCTCCGTATAGTCAAATAGCTTCTCCCCGTCAAGCACGTTGAGGGCCATGGAATTCGACGAGATATACAGAACTCCCGTTCGTACGCCTCCATCTGTCGGATAGAACCGGCCATCCGTCTCGTCCCTGACCAGGAAATTTTCCTTCGGGCTGGGAAAGCCCAAAATATCGTCCCTGTATCCGTTCGGAGCGATAATCTGCACCCCTCCGGTTGCGGCCACGCCATAGCTGCGGGCAAGCACGCCCTGGAAGCCGTGCTTTTTTGCAAATGCCTCGTATCGCCCAAGCTGCTCGCTGGTCAGGTGCGAGCCTCCGCAGGCAATAATCCCGAGGGGGGCAAATGCGTCGTCGGCGATGTCCTTCCGCCGCATCCAGCCATCGAGCATGAAGCCGGAGGCAAATAGGACGTCCACCCGGTAAAAGCGAACCGCGCGGATGAACTTCGGGTGCAGGAACCCGAAATAGGTAAGCACCACGCTCTCCCCCTCCGCCAAATGCGCGTTCACGATGCCACACAGGCAGAGGAAAGAGCTGAAATCAAAGCAAGGGGCAATACGAAGCTGCCTGCCCGCATGCGCACGACCAAGCTCCCCCCGAAAGCCATCCTTGAAATTCGAGGCTGTGAGATTGACAGCGCGCTCCGTATACGGGAGAGCCTTCCGCGCTCCCTTCGCAGAGCCATAGGAGTGCGTGATCACGGCAATATGATCCACATTATTATCAGCCATGTAAAACGGAGTGTCCTGATATTTCCGAATAAGGTCGTCCATGAACATTGTCTGCGGAGTACGCCGCAGCGCCTGGTAGTTGCATTCGACGTAGACGAGCTCCGCGGGACCCACGCAGGGTCCGCCCAGGCGCGAATGCAGAAGGATAACGTTTCGAAGGCCCAGCGTTTCCTTTGCCCTCACGATTCCGCCCCAGGTCAGGGGCGTGACGAGGCTGTCGGAAAGCACGAGGTCCGTGATGTGCTCGTGCCGCGCCATGGAAATCCAGTCCCCCTCCGGCAGAAAATCCGGATAGGAGAACATGGAGACCTCCGCGCCTGTCATGTTGAGGCCGTAGAATGCAAAGAGCGGCTCCGCGGAAATGGTTCCGGCGATGGCCACCCGCGCCCCTTCCTTCCCGGTCATTCCAAGCGCGGTGAATACGCGGGCGTAGCTCTCCCACGCCGCGTACATCTGCTCGTAGCTGTACGTCCTCGCGCAGTCGATAAGGGCCGTATGCCTTGCCGTCTCCGGTTTCGAAAGGGTCATCTCCTTGACGTACCGCCAGACGTTCTGCTCATTGATGGAGCCGTCCTCGATGCGCTGTCTTAAGCGAACAAGGACTTCCCTGTTCTTCGGATCATTCTCCCGGCGCGCCCTCAGAATCGCGGCCTGCTCCTCGAAAAATGCAAGCATTTTGTCGATGCAGTCCAGGGTTTTCGGGTGATAGGTCTGCATCGTCGTATAGGCGTGTACAAGATCCTTGTCCGGATAGTAGACGAGGCGGCTCGTCTTGCCCGCCTTCTTTAGTGCCTCGCCATACCGCAGGCTGTAATCGTTCAGGAAGTCCCCCTGGCAGGTCGATAAGAAAACCGACGGAAGGTTGTCCACGATTTCCGGATGTTCCGGGTTCATGTACTGCAGGAAATTTTCATCCGAGCGCATACTGCCATAAATCTGTTCCGACAGGAGCCAGCCGCAGGGATCGAAGCGGTTCGT
Source organism: uncultured Lachnospiraceae bacterium (assembly GCA_902803635.1). Taxonomy (GTDB): domain Bacteria; phylum Bacillota; class Clostridia; order Lachnospirales; family Lachnospiraceae; genus Chordicoccus. Next base: position 3,066 of record CADCQU010000340.1, read on the forward strand.
ATAGAACATCCCGCAGTTCAGCCCGAGAGCCTTAAAAACCATGCGGGAAGGTTCGTACCCGATGGCATCCTGCAGCCTTTCCGACTGTTTCATGGCGGCAACATAGATCGCAAGATACGCCCCCGCGCTCTCCGCCGCGAGGAAGAAGCGCGTGTAGTCCAGATCGTAATCGTGCAGGAGCCGGCCGACCGTGTCGAGGCCGGCGCAGATATCGTCCAGTTCCTCGCACACGTTGGCCTGCGGCACCAGACGGTACTCAAGCGAAAAGACAAGGTAGCCCTTATGCGCCAGAAGACGCGCAAATGGCCGCGAGATGCTCCGGTCTCCGAGGGCCAGGCCTCCGCCATGGATAGTCACGATGACCGGGAGCTTGGTTCCGGGCGGCACCACGGGCTTGAAGATATCCATCGCCAGAGGTATTTCGTCCCGATTGACATACGGAACGTTCAGGGTCTCCTCCACGTCATCGTAGCGGATATCCTCTCCCCTGTACTTCAGGTTGGCCATCCCTTCGGTATGTCTCGTCTGGAAGCGAGTGATCGCCGCCCGTATCAGCTCTCTCTTTACGACATTCTCGATTCCCTGTCCTGGTTTATACAATCCCTCTCCCCCTTTCATTGAAAAATCTAACCTAATCGTTACTATTCAGCAGACCTTTCTAACAGGCTGTTGTGGCTCATGAAAGGCTTGTCATTCTGAGCGAAGCGAAGAATCCCGTTAGTTTTTCACAAAGTTGACAGGATTCTTCGTCGCTTCGCTCCTCAGAATGACAAAAAACAAGGGGCAGCTGAATAGTAACACTTAACCGTTTCGAGACCATTTGCGGAGCGAATCGCTCGAATCTGAAAGAAAGGCGCCTTCCCTTCGCATCATTTATGGTGGAAAAGGAAAAACGCCTTGTTTTTGTCCCGCACTGCTTCCCCCGCCCCACGTATCCATCGCGGGGCGGGCAGAGCAGATAGGGCCTATCTTCTATTATGCTTCCGCGGATTCCTCCTGGGGAGCTTCCTCCACGGTCACATCTTCCGCCGGAACCACCTCCACAGGCGCATCCTCGGCCGGAGCCGCCGGCTTCGTGGCCGCGAAGAACTTCTCCATCATCTTGCTGTTCTGTTCAAAAATATTCTTCATCATGGCCAGCATGGACTGATTCATCTGGCTCATGTTTTCGAACTTCTGGTTCATCCTTGCCTGCATGGTGTCCATCATGTTCTGCATCGGGTTCGGCATCTCCGGAGCCGCCTGCGGATTCGGCATATTCGCGAACAGCTGCTGCGGGTTCGGCATATTCGCGAACAGCTGCTGCGGGTTCGGCATATTCGCGAACAGCTGCTGC
>CADCQU010000341.1 GCA_902803635.1 uncultured Lachnospiraceae bacterium
AGGTTCCTGAGTGTCGTGCTTTCCCAAGTCCTGCTCATACCGTTTGCCCAGGTCATGGTCGTCGCTCCTGGCAAAGCTATCTGCGTGTCTAACGCGATTGCGTTCCCTTGGGTCTTTCGATAACTCTCGGTGTTCGAGGTCTTCCAAACGTCGCCGACGTCTTCTGTCATCGTGGTCGTACCACGCATATTCTTCCTCCAAACGACTTGCAACATAGGTTTCATCGATGTAATGCTTTAACCTTGCTTGGAAGAGTTTTCCGAGAAGGGTTTCCTCCTTTTTGAAAACGACAAGGTAGATTTCAAGGTCGTTGTTTTCGAGGAAGGCAAGGATCTCCTCGCGGGCGATGCGGAAGCTTTCCTCCCGGGGATAGCCAAAGCCACCAGCTGAGATGAGCGGGAAGGCGATGGAACGAACGCCCAGCTCCTTCGCGAGGGCGAGCGCACCCCGGTAGCATGAGCGGAGCTTTTCCTCCTCCCCATGTTCCCCGTCAACGTAGTAAGGACTCACGGCATGGATGATGTACTTAGCGGGCAGCTTGAACCCCGGAGTCCAGAAGACTCCGCCTTCCGGGACGAAACCGATATGTTCCTTACGGTAGGCCAGAAGCTCCTCTTTTCCGGCAGCCTGGTATACGGCCCAGTCACAGCCCGTCCCCACCGTCGGGTGGTCATTTGCCGTATTGACAATCGCCTCGGTTTGCATTTTCACGATATCATTGCGTACAATGGAAAAAGACATACAGCACCTCCCCTTTTCTGTGTTTTCATCATTTTAACGCGAAGAGGGGGAGGCGACAAGGTTTAAAAAAAATACAGTGCAGCTAAATACCCAAAATTTCGCAACTTCCGATTGCAACCTTCATTTCTCGATTGAAAGCCGTCCCTACAAATGGTAATATAGTAGGGACGCGATTTTTTAGGAAATATGCGCTGGAGGTGAGAATGATGGAAACCTCGATGACGGGGCTTTTGCGCATCGGGCAAATGGCAGAAGCCCAGCTTCCGATTCTTTCACGGCAAATGGCAGAGGCCGAGGCGATGTACGGGAGGGCGGTGGTGATGCTCTCCGCGCTTGCAAGGGATGCTTCCGGTCCGCCGGCCAGGATTCTCCCCGTCCTGTCCCAGGCGGAAGCGACTCTCCGAATGGCGGAAAAAATGCTCGTTGGAACTATAGCCAAGCTTTCCTCGGTGCAGAAAGAACTCGAAAGTAATCTGGAGAAGTTTAAGGATGCTGGGGAAGGAAGCGAGTTGTTATATGATCAGGAGTCCCGTGCAGAGCGAAACGCCGGGACGGCATTTGCTGCGGCAGGGGAATGTGGAAGAGCATTTGCCAAAGACAGCCATGCGGAAAGAAGCGGCGGGGCGGCATTTGTCACAGACCCAATCATTCGGCAAAACACGACGGTCTTCCAGCGGTCGATGCAGCTTGAACGGTCGTTAAGAACCTGCGAATGCATGGAACGCTCTGCACACGCATTAATGGAAAATATGAACAACGTATCCGTCAAATGCCGGGAGATAGGATCCGCGCTTGGGCAGACCAAAAGCCAGGCGGCGGCCATCTCCTTGCTGGAGACGATTGGACAGACAAAGCTTGCGGCCCAAAGCGTGGCGAATAAATATTCAGAAATCACGAAAGGAGGAACCGTATGAAAAATAAATGGGGAAAGATTATCACCATTGGCGTGATCGCCTTCGTCGTGGGGATTGGCCTCTGGATGGGGGCGGGCATCATCCGCTCGGACCTCGTGCTGAACTTCGGCATCGTGGCCTACCGCATCCTCCGCGGGCTGCTCATCGTCATCGCCATCGGCGGTGCAATCCTCACGCTTTACGGCATGATCCGCGAAGCCCAGGCGGAAAAGCGGCTCCGCGCCTTGCCGGACGCTGGCAACCTCCCGAAGGAGGATACGAAGGCAATCACCCCGGAGGGCATCCGCAGGGCCATCGCCAAGGCTAAGATCCTGCGCCCGAAATTTCCATTTGACAGATGCCTCCAGCAGATGGACCGCATGGATGATTATCAGGCACGGCTGCACACGCTGCTTGCGACAAATGAACTGGAGGCCTTCCGCTACACGGAGGACATCCTGGCCGAGTCGGAGATGGAAATGTGCGGCGATATCCGCGCCTTCCTCAATTACCTCATCGTTCTGGAGGACGATGCGATGGCCATGGAACGCTACGAGGCGATGCTCGCCCGAAGCGAGGCGCGCTTTGTCTATATCCAGGAGCTGCTGCTCACCCTTGCCGACTTCGTGAGCGAGAACATGAGCCAGGGCGACGCGGCCGACAAGGTACGCTACTGCAACGAAGCCATCCGCGAGACATTTGTCAGGGACGAGTCGTTGACGTTTTGATGGAAGTATAAGAGGTATACCATGGACATGATGAAAACACTATTATATAAGAAGAAGCTCGTACAAGTCGTCGCGCTTTTGGCGGCTCTCGCGCTCCTTGCGGGCTGTGGCTATTCCGGCGGGGGCGTTTCACAGGGAAACAAATGGTCGGACAAGGCGTTATCCTACAAGGATGCGGTGGAGGAGGTGAGCGTGCTCGCCGACCGTCTCGATGTCACGAAGCGGGAGCCGAAGCTCGATCTTTCGGCTACAGACACGGCCACGGACGCGGCTCTTGCCGATATCGACACCTTCCCGATCGTGGTGCAGGGAAGGGGGAACATCAATCTTGAAATCGCCGCCGCGACGGAGCTGAGCGCGGACGCGCCTGACGACTGGCTGACCGTCATCGCCAACCGCTTCAACAAGGCTGGCTACAAGGTGGGGAACCAGACGGTCTCCGTCTCCGTGCGTAAAATCACCTCTGGCGAGGTGCTGACCTACATGACGGACGGAAACTATCGTCCCGAACTTTACATCCCCTCCAACTATGCCTGGGGCAAGATGCTCGCGGCCAAGGGCATCGAGGTCACGAAGCTGGCGGACCGCATCGCCGGCAACACGGCGGGCATCCTCATGTCCAAGGACAAGTACAATGCCTACACGGAAAAGCACGGCGACGTCACGGTGTCCGGTATTCTGGACGCGGCCCTCGCCGGGGAGCTGGTATTTGCCTATACAAACCCGTACACGTCGAGCACGGGCCTCAACATCCTGACGGCCATGCTCTACGCCTTCGATCCGGAAGACCCGCTCTCGGCGAAGGCATCCAGCAAGCTTCTTGCCTATCAGGAAAATGCGCCGACCGCCGCCTATACGACTGCCGTTCTTCGGCAGGCCGCCGCGAAGGGCATTATCGACGCGATGGTGATGGAGGAGCAGGCGTACGTCAATACGCCCGAGCTTCGGAGTTACGTCTACACCCCGGCCGGCATCCGCCATGACCACCCGGTCTACACCTTCGGCTATGTCTCGGATGCAGAACGCGAGGCGGCGAAGCTTTTCGTGGACTATTGCTTCAGCAACGAGAGCCAGAAGGCGGCTTCCGACAGGGGCTTTAACCTGCATGACGACTATGCGGGCGAGGATACCGGCCTCGACGGGGCTGGCTACCTTGCGGCCCAGCAGGTTTGGAAGACCAACAAAAATGGCGGCAAGCCCGTGGTGGCGGTATTTGTCGCGGACACCAGCGGTTCCATGTCCGGAACGCCGCTCCGCTCCCTCAAGGAATCCCTCGTGGCCGCCTCCTCCTACATCGGCACGGACAACTACATCGGACTCGTCAGCTATAACGACAACGTGGAGATCGACCTCCCAATCGGCAAATTTGACAATACGCAGCGTTCGTATTTTTCGGGAGCCGTGAAAGGCCTCTCCTCCGGCGGCGGGACGGCCACCTACGATGCCGTGGCGGTGGCTCTCACCATGCTCCTCGATAAGGCGAAGGAGGTGCCGGATGCCTCCCTCCTCCTCTTCGTCCTCAGCGATGGCGAGCAGAACAAGGGATACAAGTTGGAGCGCGTCGCGCCCATCATCGCCGGTCTCAAGATTCCGGTGTATACCATCGGCTACAACGCCGACGGTACCGAGCTTGGCGAGCTCTCCGAGATCAACGAGGCCTCCCTCATCAACGCCGACAGCGACAACGTCGTCAACGAGCTGCGGAATTTGTTTAATGTAAATATGTAAAAAATGAACCAAATTGCGAGAACCGTCCAGAAAAAGAAGGTCGCCTCGGAAGCGACCTTCTTTTTACTTTTTTCTGCTATACTAAGGTCATGAAGCAAAGAAAACCAACGAGATGAAAGAACAAGCATGTAGGCTTTGACAAAATTGTCGGCAAATGCGCGATGAAGAAGCACGGGCGGAACCATTTGACAAATGCGAAGCGAAGAATCGTGGGCGGAGGCATTTGACAAATGGCCTGCCAAAGGTCTCGGATTGTTGGTGTACCAAGGGGGATTTTCTTTCCCGCAATTAGAAAAAGGAGGAAAAAGCCATGAAGAAGAATTTGACGGAACTTGTATTTATTCTTGACCGCAGCGGCTCGATGTCGGGGCTGGAGGCGGACACGATCGGGGGCTTCAACAGCCTTCTGGAGAAGCAGAAGAAGGAGGAGGGCGAGGCATTTGTCTCGGTGGTCCTCTTCGACGACAAGATGGAAGTGCTCTACGACCGCGCCCCGATTGCGAAGGTCGAGCCCATGAACGACAAGCAGTATTTTGTCCGCGGCTGCACGGCCCTCCTCGATGCCGTCGGCGGGGCCATCCACCACATCGGCAACGTCCACAAGTACGCCCGTCCGGAGGATGTCCCGGAGAAGACCCTCTTCATCATCACGACGGACGGCATGGAGAATTCCAGCCGCCGCTACACCTACGAGAAGGTTAAGCAAATGGTGGAGCGCGAGCAGAAGGAGTATGGCTGGGAGTTTCTCTTCCTCGGCGCGAACATTGACGCGATTTCCGAGGCAGCGAGGTTTGGAATTGACCGCCGCCGTGCGGCAAATTACGAGCACGACGCCTGCGGCACCCAGCTCAACTACGAGGCCATGTGCGAGAGCGTCAGCCTCGTCCGCAGGGCCAAGAGCCACCGCGAAATGCGGAAGGCCCTCGACTCCTCCGAGGCCATGGAGCGCGTCCGCGAGGATTACGAGAGGAGGCATAAGAACTGAGCGGCGGAGGGTGAGGGGATTTTTACGCAAAAGAATAAGAAGCCGTCGGGGATGTAAATAGCGTTCCTGACGGCTTCTTTTCTGTGATTTTATCGTGATTTAGACCTCCGTCCAAGAGTTTACTCCGACAAGAAACGTAATCTGGACGATTTTACTGGATGTTAAGGCATGGACGCTTTTCTGTATGCTTAGGCAAGCGAAGAATCCTGTTAGGTTGGTCGTAAAGTTGGCGAGATGTACGGTTAGATGCTTTTCGCATTTTATTATGGCTTCTGCCGAAGCCGGAACGCGCAGACAAATCTCTCCGTATCGCCGAACTCGGCGAGGGGGGCGTAGAAGGGCTGCTCCTTGGAGAGCCGCTCCTGTCCGTCCGGCATAAACTGCCCGCAGTCGAACTTTTCACACATTTGCGTGGTGGGGTCGTAGGAGACAAGCACGAAATGGTGGTAATTGTTCGTGGGCTGGCCATTTGCATCGTAGACCTGCATGAGGACGATGTCGCCGCGCTGGAGGAGCGACGGGTCGTTCACCTTGATGAAGCCGTGGCGCGAGAACCAGGTTTCCTCATCGGTGCCCTCCATGTGCGCCTGTACGCCGCCGGCGGGCTGGTCGACGTTCCCGAGGTTCCAGAGCGAGCGGGCGACGAGGCGGTCGTCGGAGATGAGTCCGTCCTCGCAGGGCGGAAGCGTTGTTGAATTGCCATACTGCAAATGCGCATCCCGCACCCAGAAGTAGACGCTTTCCACCTCGTCCACGAAATCGTTGATGGAGAAGTCGTAGTAATCGAAGACGGAATTCTCGGGCGGGGTCGTGTAATCGTAGGCCCGCCGGCCGTCCGCAAGGACAAGGTCCGGATTGTAGCGGGGCGTTGCGGTCGAGAGGGCAGGGGCATTTGCCGCAGGGTCGTCGGAGATTTCGACCGTGGAAGAGTCGGTCCCGGCATTTGTCTCCGCGGAAGAATCGGCGGTTTCGGCATTTGTCTCTGCGGAAGGATCGGCGGTCCCATCATTTGTCTCTGTGGAAAGATCAGTGGCGTCAGCATTTGTCTCCGTGGATGTATCACCGGGGATTTCCGGGACTTCGGAGGTAGACGAGGTTTCCCACCAATTATCCTGCAGGGAGGTATCCCAGGCATCCTCGCCCCAGGAATCGTCCGTGCCTGACTCCCAGGTCCACGATTCGGAGGAATTGTCTTCAAGAGTCCACCAGCCGGAGGCATCATCGCCCGCGTCCCACGACTCCGTGGAGGTGGTTTTGGACGTATCGCCGGGAACCCGCGTCTTTACGGAGTGCGTCTCCGAAATCGTCTCCACGATGGACTCGACGGAGGAGGTTGTCGTGGAAGAGACGTCTGCGGCCGCTACGGAAGAGGTCTCCGTGGACGCGGCATCGTTCTTTCCAAAAATCCCGGACGCACCCGAGGCAAAAAAGCCGGCTCCACCGGCGACGACCACCGTACAGATGGCGAGGATAATGAAAAGCTTCTTATTCATATCGTAGTTCCCTCCACTAAAAAA
>CADCQU010000342.1 GCA_902803635.1 uncultured Lachnospiraceae bacterium
TACGATGACTTCGGCAGGATCGACCCCTTACTCTCGTACGGTCGATAGTCGCTCCCTATTCCGCCCGACGTGTAAGTTCCATAGGATGCTCCGAAGCTTCCGCCCGGTTCGCTGTACGCGGCTTCCTCCGTTTGTTTAGGTACTTCCTGTGGATAGCTGGCAAATGCAGGCTCCGAGGGGATGTTCGCTGTCGCGGCTGCTTTGATTGGTTCCTGCAAATGCTGGTAATTCCCAACATTTGCCGAGCTTGCGGAGTTGATCGTCTCGATTGTATCCTCGTCTCGCAGGGATGAAGCATTTGCCGTTCCGTGGGAGGACGTGTGGTGCACATTTGCCGAATCCTTTGCCGGAGCTGTAGGACGTGGCTTTGCGGACGTGGGGGGCTTCTTCATCTCCTGAAGCTTCGTGACGGACTTCTTCTCGGCACGAACCGCACGGTCCAGCTGGTACTTCAGGATAGCATCCTCCTCGGCCCCGAACTTTTTCGCGGAGCGCAAGGCCTGGATTTCCTCATGACTTAGCATGATGTACGATTCGCCCTTGACGATTTCCTTTAGATATAAAAAACAATTTTCCTTACTGTGAATCGCATTCAGTACGAAGCCCGTGTCACTATTATCCAGCATCGCGAGGGCGAAACTGAGCTTCCCACCGACATCGTCAAAGGCATCGTATTTGACAATTCCATAGCGTGTTAAGCTTCGGTTCTGCACCGCCTCCACGAATTGCTGACGGTTTGTAAGCGTGTTCTGTGCTCGAACTACCGTTCCGATTTCCTGAAATCTTCGCTCCACGCTCTTTTCCAGGGATTTGCCGTCCTCGCCACGCATGAAGTTCGTGTACTTTCTCGAAATGTCCCGCACCTTTGCCAGGAGAACGAGGACAATGAGAATGAGCACGAGCATCGTGACCAAAATGGCAATGATCACAATCCCCGGATCAATTCCAATCTTCGTAAATATTCCTTCCATCAATTGTTTTGCCTTTCCATCCGTTGATTTTTTCTGGGGCTTGCATTTTTTAGTGAATCGTCCGAAGAAGCTCTAAGATCCGTTCCAGCTCCTCGTCCGAATAGAAATCAATCTCGATTTTTCCCTTCCCCTTGCCATTATCGGTAATCGCCACGCGTGTACCGAGCACATTTGTCAACTGGTTGCCAAGGTTTCCAAGAATGGCCTGTCGTTCCGTATCCTTTGCCCTCGCCTCCTTGGCGGGCTTCATAATCTTGCGAACCAGCTTCTCAGTCTCGCGGACGGACAGCTTGTCCGCAATGACCTGTTCCGCCAACATTTTCTGATGTCCCGGCGAGGGAAGCGCGAGGATGGCCCGGGCATGGCCTTCGGAAAGGTCGCCACGGATGACCATGTCGCGAACGTCCTCACAAAGGCGAAGAAGGCGAAGAGAATTCGTAATGGCCGAGCGGCTGCGGGCAACCTTGGCGGCAACCTCCTCCTGAGTCAACGAGAACTCACGAATCAACCGGTCATAGGCCTGCGCCTCCTCAATCGGATTGAGGTCTTCCCGCTGAATGTTCTCAATCAACGCGACTTCCGCAGCCTCCTGGCTCGTATACTCGCGAATAATGACGGGGATTTCCCGGAGGCCAGCCTTCTTCGCCGCCCGCCACCGCCGTTCACCAGCGATAATCTCGTAGTAATCCTTTTTCTTCTGTACCAGAAGCGGCTGAATCACGCCGTAGAGGCGAATGGAATCCGCCAGCTCCTCGATTGTCGCGTCGTTAAATTTCTTACGAGGCTGCTCGCGGTTCGGCTCCACGAGGGAGGTCCGCATCATAATGACGGAACTACCATTTTCTTCTCCGCTCGCTATAGGAGAAGAAAATGACTGTGCTCCCGCGCCTTCCACCATGTCGTTGCTATCGGCGGTTATTCCCAAAGACGACATGCCTTCTTCCGTATCTTGTCCAGTATACTTCCTTCCCATGTCCTCTGCAAGATTATTTTTCAGGAGAGTACCACCTTCCGTATCATCAGGCATTTCCATAGAGAAGGAGCCGGCCGTATTTGCAGAAGCCCTTTTCATATCATTGGAAGGAAGTTCTTCCTCTGCAAAGATTTCTTGGGATGCTTCGTCAGTGTCTATCTGGACCGTTCCAGGAGTGGTGTCGACTTCGTCCGATTCCTTGACAAATTCGTCGTCCGAGATACTTGCAAATACTTCTCCATCTGGGTTTTCGTTCACACGAAAATGCTCTGACGATCCGTTCTCTTCCGTCTGTCCTACTGCATTCTGCGGTGCTTCCCTTCCTGTTCCCGATGAAGCGTCCTGCTCTTCCAGAAGATTTTCATCGTCATTTTTCATCGTAGTCGCTTCGTCCTGCACTGGGCTTTTGTCGGCATTTGCTTGCTTTTCAGCAGTTTCTTCCGCATTCTCCATGCTGCCTGTTATGGATTGTTCGATCCTCATGGATTCCGCATCCGACCACGTGGATGCTTCCTGCGCGTCTTCGCTTTCATCCCCATCCGTATTTTTCAAAGCTCCCTCAATATCTTTATTGACGGTTCCAGCCGTTTCTACTGCATCATTTTCGTCAAATGCTGCTTCGCTTGTTTCTTCCTCTGGTTCGTCTTCATACAATTCAAATGGATTTTCTATTTCTGTGGCTTCTATTTCTTCCACACGTGTTGCCTCTGCCGTCTCCTCCACTGCAGGTGACGGGGTTTGTATTTCCGTGTTGGAATTCTTCTTTATTTTTTTCGGTATTAAAGAGTCGAGGCCTTTCCCAAGGCCGCCTCGCTTTATTGCCATCCCTTCCCCCTTTCCTCGGTGTTTACTCTATTATTCCTCATCGCCCGGAGGGCGATTAAATTCAGGTATTTCGACATGCGCGTGCACGAAATAATACCCCGTGGTGGCGTGCGCCAGCGCATGGAGATTTACTCTAGAATCCCCATCGCTTGTCGCCACACTTTTGTCTTGTGGGGCATAAAGATTATTCTGTAACGTTTGATCCTGTTTTCACGTTTTGGTTTGTCTGTTGGCTCTGTCTTTCATTTTCCGTCTTCTTATCTACCTCTTTGGCAAGATATCTGTACGCGGTAGAACCCACACAGGAGCGGTCATAATAGAAGACGGGCATTCCATAACTCGGTGATTCCGCAAGTCGCACATTCCGTGGAATAATGGTGTCATAGACAGGCACATCCACATTTTCCTGCACGTTGGCAACGACATCCGATGAAAGATTGTTTCTGCTATCAAACATCGTAAACACGATTCCATCTATTTTCAAATCTTCGTTAAGGCGTTCCTGTACCAGACTGATTGTATTGAAGATCTGGCTGAGTCCCTCCAAAGCATAGTATTCGCACTGCATTGGAATCATCACGCCATCTGCCGCACACATCGCGTTCAGCGTAAACAGTGAGAGAGAAGGCGGGCAGTCAATTAGAATATAATCGTATTCGTTTTTGATCTGCTCCAGTGCTTCCCTTAAAATATACTCCTTGTCCTCGACGTCCATCAATTCCACCTCGGCTCCGGCCAGAGCTGCATTGGCTGCCGCAATACTAAGGTTCTTGAATTTCGTCTCGATGATTACATCCTTGATTCCGGCTTCCCCAGTCAAAACCTGGTAAATCGTCACGATTGCCTCGTCCTTGTCAATGCCAAGTCCGCTCGTGGCGTTCCCCTGCGGATCCATATCAATCACCAAAACCTTTTTCTTCATCAGACCAAGGCTTGCGGCAATGTTAATTGTCGTCGTAGACTTCCCGACACCGCCTTTCTGATTTGCTACTGCAATTACTTTTCCCATCTTTCTTCCTCTGCACTTTGGCTTAGTATTCTTGTCAAATGCACGCTTCTTCATGTTTCTTTCCGGCCTATTATAACACCGAAACTTCTACAATTCCACATCTCTTGCTTTTTTTCTTTTTGTTTTTTAGAAAAGTTTCTCTACCTTCCCTTCCCACAGTTTCGTTAGTCATTTTAGTGTTTCACGTGAAACATCTTCACCAATAACTTTCCTTTACAAATCGACCCTTTCCCACGCCTTTCTTTTTCACGCAAAATATTTCTAACTGTACGA
>CADCQU010000343.1 GCA_902803635.1 uncultured Lachnospiraceae bacterium
AGGTACAGGCCGCCCCGTTGAAGCCATACCAGCCGAGCCAGAGGATGAACACGCCGAGCGCACCAATCACGATGTTGTGACCCGGGAATGCATTGACCTTCGTCACCTTCCCGCTCGCGTCCCGCTCAAATTTGCCGATGCGAGGGCCGACCATCTTGGCCCCGATGATTGCGGAAATGCCGCCGACCATGTGGATTGCGCAGGAGCCCGCGAAATCGTGGAAGCCCATCTGGGCAAGCCAGCCGCCGCCCCAAATCCAGTGCGCCTCGATCGGATAGATGAGAGCCGAGATGACGGCGGAGTAGACGCAGTAGCTGAGGAACCTCGTCCGCTCGGCCATCGCGCCGGAGACGATGGTCGCGGTGGTCGCGCAGAACACCAGGTTGAAAATGAAGTTCGACCAGTCGAAGGTGGCGTAGCTTGTGAAAATGTCAAAGCCGGGCTTGCCGATGAAACCGAAGAGGTCCTCGCCCAGAAGAAGCCCGAAGCCAATCGCGATGAAGACCACGCAGCCGATGCAGAAATCCATGAGGTTCTTCATCAGGATGTTGCCGGCGTTTTTCGCGCGGGAAAAGCCCGTCTCCACCATCGCGAAGCCTGCCTGCATCCAGAACACCAGGGCCGCGCCAATCAGAAACCAAACCGCAAATAACTCCCCATCCAATGCTTGCATCATTTCTTCCAACATGATTGTTTCCTCCCTTCCACCTCCGGGAAATGACGACCGCCCTTTCCCTCATCCCGACCGCATATGGCTGCGGAGCAGCCATCCTCGGTCGTGTGCATAAAAAAGCAGCCACCCCACTCTGGATTTTTCCACTCCATTGTGGGATCGCTGCTTCTTAATTCCTTGCGGGCCTGCCATATCAGCTACAACCCGCCTATCTCCTTGTATGTGGCTGATTTTAGCAACCTTGCGGCTTAATATACCGAGAACAGGAGCTTTCCGTAGCTCGGGAAGGGCCAGAAGCGCTCGCCAGTGAGCATTTCGGCCTCGTCGACGTGCTTGCGGAGGTGGTCCATCTTCGGGATCACGTCATCGCGGATGGCCTCGGAGGTCTTGATGACATCCTCGCAATCCTTGATAGCTTCCAGTGCCTCCTCCAGATCCTTCACGCGCTCCAGGATGTAGTCCGTCAGCTCGGACAAACGCTCCATCGTCGAAATCTCGTAGTTGCATTTGACGCGGCTGCTCACCGACTTCATCATCGACGTCGTATTTGCCAGGTTGTAGAGGTAATCCTCGATCGCGGGCAGATAGTTCTTGCGCACCATGTCAACCATCGTGTGACCTTCAATGTTCACGGTCTTGCAGTAGTTCTCCAGCATGATCTCACAGCGCGAGTGCAGCTCGGATTCCGTGAAGATCTGATGGGCCATCAGCATTTCCATGTTCTTCGGGTCAAGAAGATGCGGCATCGCATCCGGCGTGGTCTTGAGGTTCGAAAGCCCGCGGACCTCGGTCGCCTCCTTCACCCACTCCTCGCCATAGCCGTTTCCGTTGAAGAGGATGCGCTCGTGCTTTGCGATGACCTCCTTGATGAGGTCGTGCAGGGCACCCTCAAAGTCCTCCACGCCCTCCAGCCGGTCCGCGTACTGCTTCAGGCTCTCCGCGACGGCCGCGTTCAGCATGATGTTGCAGCAGGCGATGCTGTTCGAGGAGCCAAGCGAGCGGAACTCGAACTTGTTCCCGGTGAAGGCAAATGGCGACGTGCGGTTGCGGTCGGTGGTGTCCCTGCGGAAGCGCGGCAGCGTATGTACGCCAAGCTTCATAATCACCTTCTCCGTACCCTGGTACGGCTCGTCCTTCTTGATCGCATCAAGAATGCCGGTCAGCTCGTCGCCGAGGAAGACGGAAATGATTGCCGGCGGGGCTTCATTTGCACCGAGGCGGTGGTCGTTACCGGCCGTCGCGACGGAGAGCCGGAGCAGATCCTGGTAATCGTCCACCGCCTGGATGACCGCACATAAGAAGAGGAGGAACTGTGCGTTTTCATACGGGGTCTCACCCGGGGACAACAGGTTCACACCGGTGTCGGTCGCCATGGACCAGTTGTTGTGCTTGCCGGACCCGTTCACACCGGCAAATGGCTTCTCATGGAGGAGGCAGACCATGCCGTGCTTCCGCGCGACCTTCTGCATGATTTCCATCGTCAGCTGGTTGTTATCGGTCGCGACATTTGTCGTGGAATAAATCGGAGCCAGCTCGTGCTGGGCGGGGGCGACCTCGTTGTGCTCGGTCTTGGCGAGGATGCCGAGCTTCCACAGCTCGTTGTTGAGATCCTCCATGAAGGCGGAGACGCGCGGCTTGATCACGCCGAAATAGTGGTCGTCCAGCTCCTGGCCCTTCGGCGGCATCGCGCCAAAGAGGGTGCGGCCCGTGTATACAAGGTCCGGGCGCTTCTCGAACATTTCCTTGTCGATAAGGAAGTACTCCTGCTCCGGGCCGACGCTCGTACGGACGTATTTGACTTCCTGCCCGAAGAGCTTGAGCACGCGCTTCGCCTGGCGGTTCAGGGCCTGCATCGAGCGGAGCAGCGGGGTCTTCTTGTCGAGCGCGTCGCCCGAGTACGAGCAAAACGCCGTCGGAATGCACAGGGTATGGTCTTTAATGAACGCATACGATGTGGGGTCCCAGGCCGTGTAGCCACGCGCTTCAAATGTCGCGCGGAGGCCGCCCGAGGGGAACGAGGAGGCATCCGGCTCGCCCTTGATGAGCTCCTTGCCGGAGAACTCCATGATCACGCCGCCGTCGGGGGACGGGCAAATGAAGCTGTCGTGCTTCTCGGCGGTCACGCCGGTCAGCGGCTGGAACCAGTGCGTGAAATGCGTCGCGCCCTTCTCCACGGCCCAATCGCGCATTTCCGCGGCGACGGCCTCGGCCACGGCCTCGTCCAGCCTCTCGTTCTCGTCAATCGTCTTCTTTAAGGAGTTGTACACCTTCGCCGAAAGGCGGGCGCGCATCACCCGATCGTCAAATACCATCGAACCAAAAATCTCCGGTACATTCTGCTTTTCCATAATTCTCCTCCTTCCCGAAGTGTCTCGGCAAATGCAAACCGCCCTGCCGAAGCCATTTTCTGCTCTGCTCATGGAACAGGGATGGCAAATGTCTCCGCCGCCGTCCTGGGATGTTGGCCATCCCGAAGAGGTTTGGCAAATAAGAATTGCGTAAGAGAAAAAGGAGGCGAATGCCGAACCTTTACTCCCTTCGCGAGCCGCGTGCTGTCGAAGGCAGCTAAATTCCGAACGCGGCTCTGTGAATAAGAAAAGGCGCCCCGGAGATAACCTCCGAGACGCCCTTGCCTCTATGGTTGCAAATGATACTTCCATTTTTTGCACTTGTCAAGCGATTTTCTGTACTTTTTCAAGTACAAATCTTAATCTGCCCAGGTGGCCCCATTTTATATATCATGCTTTTGGGTAGCCCCTACAATTTAAGCTCAAAACGCCTTTTTCGGGGATTTGAGCTTAACTTTCCTCCGAGTATCCCTCACATATTAAGCTCAAAACGCCTTTTTCGGGGATTTGAGCTTAACTTTCCTCCGGGTATCTCTCACATATTAAGCTCAAAACACCTTTTTCGGGGATTTGAGCTTAACTTTCTTCCGGGTATCCCTCACATATTAAGCTCAAAACCCCTTTTTCGGGGATTTGAGCTTAACTTTCCCCCGGGTTTCCCTCACATATTAAGCTCAAAACGCCTTTTTCGGGGATCTGAGCTTAACTTTCCTCCGGGTATCCCTCACATATTAAGCTCAAAACCCCTTTTTCGGGGATTTGAGCTTAACTTTCCTTATGTTAGAAAGCAGTCCTCCCACACGGTCCCTCTCCATCACGGCGTGCAGGTGGGGAACTTACTCCCCGCTCGCCCCGTAATTGGAGAGGACGCGGGCGGAGGGGTCGTTCACGTTGCAGCCCTCCCAATTCTTGTTGGGCATCCAGAAGTCCACGACCATCTGTGACTGGCCCGCATAGTCCTTCTCGAAAAGGTCGCGGTAAAGGAGCGACTCCTTCGTAAAAGGCTTCGCGTGACTGTATTTGCCGATACCGGCCGCGTACTCCGCGTCCGTGTACTGCGCATTTGCATAATTTGCCAGATCGTCCTTCAGAGAATGTCCCACCGCGTCGGAAAAGGCGGCCTTCTCCCGCCAGAGGATGCTGTCCGGTATCAGGGCATCCTTTTCAAAAGCGTGCCTGAGGAGATACTTTCCCTTCCCATAGCGGTTCAGCTTCTTTTCCGGGTCGATCGCCATGCAGTACTCGACAAAGGCGAGGTCGCCGAAGGGCACCCGCGCCTCCAGAGAGTTCACACTGATGCAGCGGTCGGCACGCAGAACGTCATACATATGAATCTCGCGGATTCGTTTCTCCGCCTCCTTCTGGAATTCGGCAGCATTTGGCGCGAAATCCGTATACTTGTAGCCGAAGATCTCGTCCGAAATCTCCCCGGTCATAATCACGCGTACATCCGAGGTCTCGTGGATGGCCTTGCACACAAGATACATGCCGATGGACGCACGGATCGTCGTAATGTCATAGGTCCCGAGGGCCTCGACGACCACGGGCAGGGCTGCCAGCACGTCCGCCTCCGAGATGATGACCTCGTGGTGGTTCGAGTGGATATATTCCGCAACCTCCCGTGCATATTTTAAATCAATCGCGTCAATGTCCATACCGATCGCCCAGGTCTCCAGGGGCTTCTCGGTGAGGGTGGCCGCGATCCCGCAGACAAGCGAGGAGTCGAGACCACCCGATAGGAGAAAACCAACCGGCGTATCGGAATCGAGACGCTTTTGCACCGCCGCGATCAGAAGGTCGTGGATATTTGTCGAGATTGCTTCCAGATCGTCCGCGTGAGGAGCTTTCACCTCCGCCATATCTCGGTATTTGACAAATTTTCCGTCCGCAAAGTAGTGGCCGGGAGGAAATGGAAATACCTGCGCAACCAGCGAGAGCAGATTCTTCGGCTCCGAGGCGAAGACAAATGTCCCGTCCTCCGTCTGCCCGTAGTAGAGTGGGCGGATGCCGATCGGGTCCCGCGCCGCCAGATACGACCCCTTTGCCGCATCGTAGAGGACCAGCGCGTACTCCGCGTCCAGCATCCCGAACATTTCCGTCCCATACTCCTGATACAGGGCAGGCAGAATCTCGCAGTCGGAATCGCTGATAAATCGATAGCCCTTGGCAATGAGCCCCTCCTTCAGCGGCCGGAAACCGTAGATTTCCCCGTTGCAGACAAGGGCATATTCATAATTATCAGGAAGAGTAAGAAAGCTGCCAGCGGAGTTCTTGCCGCACTCTTCCGCAGAATCCCTGGCAAATGCAACGGCGGAGCTTTCATCACACCCTTCCGCAGGCTTGCCGGCAAATGCACTCGTCCCGGTTTTCTTCTCCCCGCAGGCAAATCCATCTTCCGTCATTGCGTTCTTTTCTTCGCTTAGGAGGATCGTCCCGCCCTTCCCGAAAACGAAGGGCTGCATTCCCTCCTCCGTAAGTCCCATGATGGAAAGGCGGTTGAAGCCAAGATAGCCGTTGCCCGTGTCCACGAGCCGGGTCGCATCCGGCCCCCGCGATTTCGTCTTCGCCAGCGCGGCCTGCACCGCCTCCTTCGTCCCGCCTTTTCCGCAATACGCCAATATCGAACACATGTCACTACCTCCCGCCCCATCATATATTAGGGTAGAGGGAGGCGAATGCCGAACCTCTACCCCTCCTCGCGAGCCGCGTGCTGTCGAAGGCAGCAAAATTCCATACGCGGCTCTGTGAATACGTAAAAAAGGCAAGGGGTCTTTGAGAATAAAATCTCCAAGACACCCTTGCCTTTATGGGCGTAAGTTTACTCCTACTTCCCTTTCTTTGTCAAGAGTTTTTTTCGATATAAGCGTCAGCGGCCTCGGCGTAGGCGTAGAGGGACGCGACGGCGTTCTGTGCCTTTTTATCGAGGTCGCCCGTCCCCTGGTAGTAGTCCAAGGCCAGGTTCACGTAGCTGAGGGCCGAGACGGTGACTTCGAGCGTGTGGCCGTCGGCCGTCGTGACGGCTACTGTATGCATGCTGCTCAACCTATGCGCCGCGATTCCGGGAATCTTCACGCAGTACCGCCCGTCCGCGGCTTTTTCATAGACCGCTTCCTCGCCGCCATCCACGGTCGCCTTGAAAATGCCGGAATAGCCCTCCCCTGGCCGGAAGTACACGTTGATGACCGTGTCGCTGTCCAGCGTAAGAGAGTGCGAGACCTCCGCAATATCACCGTCGGTCTGATCCTCGCAATGGATTGCGGGGGCCTTGATCGAGTCCACATCGTATTTCATCGTATAGTATCTGTCCTGCACCGCATAATCCTTGCCCAGCGTCCAGTGGTTGGTCTCGGCAAGGAACGGCTGCACATAATGGCCGTAATCGGCAACGGCCTTCACCAAGGCGATGATGTCCGGGTTCGTGATCGTCCCCTTCTCCACCTCCCGGTCAAAGGCTGCAAAATAGTCCTTTACGGAGCAAATCTCCACGACCCGCTTTTCCACGCCGTCCTGCGTATAGTGGAACGTCGCCGTCACCGGCTCCGCCATTTGGATGGAATTCACAAAACAGGCAAAGCCATCGCAGGTACCCGC
>CADCQU010000344.1 GCA_902803635.1 uncultured Lachnospiraceae bacterium
CATACGGGATTCTTCGCTTCGCTCAGAATGACAACCATTTTTCAAGGAAGATGATTCCTTTTAAGGAGTTCAACCGTACAGGTGGAATCTTTTTCCAACCTGGTTTCGTTACACGAGATTGATAAAGAACGTGACGACAAGGCTGTTGATGAAGTCCGCGAAGAGGCTGCCCACGATGGGAATGAGGATGTAGGCCTTCACGGAAGGAAGGTAGCGATCGCAAACCGCCTGCATATTAGCCATGGCATTTGGCGTGGCGCCCATGCCGAAGCCGCAGGTACCGGAGACGATGACCGCCGAATCGTAGTCGCGGCCCATGACATTGAAAACGACAAATCTCGCGAAGAGGAACATGAAGATGGTCTGGCCGAGCAGAAGAATGATCAGCGGAAGGGCAAGGTCCGCGAGCTGCCAGAGCTTCAGCGTGATCATCGCGATTCCCAAAAAGAGCGAGAGGCAAATGCCGCCGAGGTCGTTGATTTCCCCCATGTGGACGTGAAGCTTCCCGGTGAACTCGTCATAATTCCGCATGATGGCCGCGACGATCATGGCCCCGATGTAGACGGGGAAGGTCATGCCCGTCATGGAGAGCAGCTTGGAGATGATGGTGCCGATGCCGATGGCGATGACAAGCTGGAAGACGGCCGGAGCATATTTAGAGTGCTGACGGACATGCCGTTCCTCCTCCTCCACGAGGTAGGAGTCGTCCTCGGGGACGGCGGTCTTCGTGAGATCCTTTTTACGGATAAGGTGGTTGCCCAAGGGACCGCCCATGAGAGAGCCCGCGACGAGGCCGAAGGTGGCCGCCGCCGTACAGATCGTGGTCGCGCTTACAAGCCCGAAGTCCTCCAGGACCGGACCGAAGGCACCGGCCGTTCCGTGGCCGCCGACCATCGGGATGGAGCCAGTGCAAAGGCCGATCTTGGTGTCAAGCCCCAGAACCGTCGAGAGCCCGACCGCAATCCCGTTCTGGCAAAGAATCAGGATGCAGACCAGCACGAGGAAAATAAGCAGAGCCTTGCCGCCGCTTTTCAGGATCTTGACATTTGCCTGGAAACCGACGGAGGTGAAGAAGAACACCATGCAGACCTCGCGGAGCGTGTCGTTGAAATCAAACATGACAACGCCCGTCGCGTAAAGGATGCAGGTAATAATGGCGAAAAGGAGGCCGCCCACGACGGGGGCCGGAATGCAGAACCGCTCCAGAAGGCGGATGCGCTTCCGAAGGAAGGTGCCGAGCAGGAGAACCACGACGGCAAGGGCCAGCGTCTGATACATATCAATCTGTATAATAGGCACGGTCACTCCTCCTTCCCTCTCAAGGCAAATCCAAGCTCCGTGTAATACTCCGCAGCCCCCTTGTGGAAGGGAACCACGATTCCATCGACGGCATTTGCCGGGGTCAGTTCCGAGAGAGACGGAACCTCCTTTTTGAGCGCTTCCGCATTTGCAAAGAGAAGCCCGGTCAGGTTTTTCACGGTCTTCGCATCCAGCTTGTCCGAGGCGACGAGGATGGACCCGATGCCCATCGTCATAACGTCCTCATCCTGCCCCTCGTAGGTCCCCGCCGGGATCACGATCTTGTCAAGAGCCGGATGCGCCGACAGCAGGTTTGTCCGAAGCCTCCCCTCGACGGGAAGGATCCGCACGGGAAGCTCCTTCGCAAGGCCGGCGACAACATCGTTGCCGATGCCCGCCGTGCAGAACATGGCGTCAATCTCCTTGTTTTTCAGGGCCGCGGCCGCCTCCGTGTAATTCATGTTCTTCCGAACCACGGTATCCCCCGCAAGACCTGCCGCGGCAAGGACGCTTTCCGCGCTCCGCTCGGTGCCGGATTCCTTCTCGCCGACGCTGACCGTATGGCCAAGGAGGTCGGCCGGAACCTCGATGTCGGAGTCCGCCCGGACGACGATATGGAAGGCCTCGGTATAGAGCTGCGCGATGGCCGAAAAACCCTTGAGAGCCTTACCGGAATACGCGCCGGTACCGGTGAGGGCTTCGGCAAGAAGGTCATTTTGCGCAATGGCAAGCTGGAGATAGTCCCCGTCAAGCAGACGGAGATTCGCGGCGGAGCCCGCCGTCTCACGCACCTCGATGGCAGGACCATTTGCCGCCTTCACAACCTTGGCAAAGGCATTGCCAAACGCATAGTAGACGCCTCCCTGGCCGGCCGTGCCCATGCGGGTTCCCCCGCCGCCGCAGCCCGCCAGAAGAAGTGCGGCCAGAAGAAGCGGCAGAAAACGCCATTTTTTTCGATTCATAATTCCTCCTTTCGTAGAAGAGCCCTCTTGGTGTGAGTTTTTACAGTGCAACGCGTTAACGTGATGCTATCATTATAACGGAAAATCCCGCATTTCTCGACTGTTTTTTCAACAGTTTTTCGAAAAATGCGGGATTTTTTTACGCTTTCATGACCACTCCCCGTTACGACCCCTCTCCGTCACGGCTTCGCCGCGACACCTCCCCCTGGAGGGGGAGGCAAGAGGAGCGGCTGTTCTTTGTTCGCTCCCCCCCTTGGCTCCCCCTTGAGGGGGAGCTGTCGGCGAAGCCGACTGAGAGGGGGCCGATTTTCAGCAGCTACGTCATGAGAGGAAGATGCAAGAAATATTGTTATTTCCTGAGGAAGCGTGCATCGCTGTCGGGGGCGGAGGCGTCGTCCGAGCGGTAGCGCTCCACGGTCATGTGGAGGTCGTATTTGTCGCGGAGGGCCGCGATCGTGGCCATCATCGGCGAGGCGTGGTGTACGTCGAGTGCGGCCTGGTCGGCCCAGCTATCGATAAGCAGCACCGTCTCCGGGTCGTCGAGGGAGACATAGTAGGCGTAGCGGAGGTTGCCGGGTTCCTCGCGGATGGCCGCCACGGTGCCGGAGGCGGTCATCTCCTCCGCGAAC
>CADCQU010000345.1 GCA_902803635.1 uncultured Lachnospiraceae bacterium
TCGATGCCGACATTTGCAACGCCCAGCACCTTCGAAAAGCCCTTCACGAGCTTCTCCTGCGCCTCGTTTTCCGGGGCGGCATAGGCCGCCCGCGCAAGCTGCTTCTCCGGACTCGGCAGGGCACCGCGATCGAGCTTGCCATTCGCGTTGAGGGGCAGTTTTTCGAGGCGGACGAAACGCGCGGGAACCATATAGGAAGGAAGGCTCTTTGCAAGGAAGAGCTTCAAGAACTCCTCGGTCAGATTCTCCATCGCCTCGGCCCTTTTGGCCGCTAAAGCCGTGTCCTTCTTCGCCAGCAGCCCAGCGTTGGAAGGGACATAGTACGCCACGAGGAACGTCTGCCCGGCCCCGTCGGTGAAATCCCGAATGGCGGCCTCGGCGATACCGGGGATCCTGCGGATGGCTTCCTCCACCTCGCCCGTCTCCACGCGCTGGCCGTTGATCTTCACCATCCAGTCCTTGCGGCTGACGTAGACAAGGTTCCCGTCCGGCAGGCGCTTTCCAATGTCGCCGGTGTGCAGGAGCGTGAGGCCGTTTTCCAGCGGGAGAAACGTCTTTTCGGTGAGCTCCGGCAGCCCGAGGTACTCCTCCGCGAACATGCCCGTCAGGCAGATCTCGCCCTCCTCGCCGTCCGGCACCTCCTGCCCTTCCTCGTCAAGAAGCGAGACCCGGACGTTCTCCACCGGCTTTCCGATGGGGGTGTTCGCATAGGCCTTGTCCACGCGGAAGGTGAGGGCCGTACCCGCCGTCTCGCTCATGCCGTAAGCATTGATAATCTCGAATTTGTCAGTATAGAAATTCACAAGGCGCTCGCTGGCCGTGAAAATCCTCTCCAGCTTCCCGCCCGTATACGGGAAATTCCGAAGGATGCGCGGGCTTAAAAAGCCCATCGTGATGCCATTTGCCTGATAATACTCCTCCATGCGGAGAACGTCGCGGCGGACCTCGTCGCTCAGGATATGGACGCAGCCGCCCCTTGCAAAGGTCCCCAGGTACTCCACGACAAAGGCGATGAAGGACAGCGGGGCGCTCGCGGCAAAGACCAGCTCGCCGCGTACGTCATAGATGTCCAGCTTCCGGAGGGCGCCGTCCGCAAGGCTTTGGACGGTATGGCGGATGCCCTTCGGCTTTCCGGTGGAACCGGAGGTATAGAGGATGAGGGCCGTGGACTTCTCCGAGGGTGCCAGCCGCTGCGCCGGCGCATAGTCGTCCAGATCCTCGAAGAACGCGTCCGTGAGGACAAGCTTTGCGCCACAGTCCTGGCAAATGGCCTCGATTCGGGCCTTGGGATAGTCCGCGCTCACGGGGACGACCGCGCAGGCCGCCTTGAGAATTCCGAGATAGGCCGCGATATACTCCGCCTTCCTCTCCAGGCAAATGAGAACCGGTGCTTCCTCCGGAAGACCGAGGGAGAGAAGCTTTGCAGCCACCCGTGCGCTCAGAAAATCCAGCTCCGTGTAGGTCATGGCCCTCGCCCCGTCCCTGTCCACCAGGGCTACCCGATCCTTAGCCTTCGAAGCCGCTTCGTTAAATATACTTATATAGTTCATTGTTTTCTCCCTCTAAGATCCGCATATCTGGGTGCCTTCCCTCCCCGCTCCTTCTTGATGAGTGGCTCCAGGCTGTACGACACCTTCGCGTCCGGGCAGCCGTGCGTGCGGAAATAATCCTCCAGCTCCTTCGCAGCCCCCTTCAGGACCTCCTTCGCGTCCATCGCAGCGTCCGTGACCGCGCGGAGCTGCAGCTCGTCGTCCGCCACCTGTACGAACTGAAAGTCCACAATCCCCGGAAACAGTTCCGTGATACTGTCAATCCCCGACGTGGTAAATGGCTGGCCGCAGATTTTGAAGATGTCATTTACCCGTCCCTGGATCTGCAGCACGGGGAACCGCACCGTATCGTCGGAAATGCGCTCGACCTTCACCTTGTCGTTCACATAGTACCGGATGATCGGCTGCACGAAGTTTGTCAAATCCGTCACCAGGATGCCGTCCGACAGCTGGTCCGGATCCGCCACCGGCTTTCTGTCCGCGTCCACCGGCTCCACAAGAATGAAATCCTCGTTGAGGAGGAGGTCCGGGCCGTCCCAGGTCATCGCGACCTCGCCGCCCTCCGTCATGCAGTAATTGTTCTTCACCGGGCAGCCGAAAGCCTGTTCTACGCGGAGATGGTTTTCCCGCGTGAGCATCTCGGCGGAATTGAAGATGGCCTTCGGGGAAATGTGGAGGTTACCCTTGTCCTGCTCCATCGCAAGGAGGGTCAGGACAGCGCCATACGCGCTGAGGGTCTCCGGCTGGAACTCGTTCAGCTCCCGGACAATGGTCGCCGTATCCTCCATGACATTCACGACCAGGAGATTGTCCCGATACTCCGGAAAGGCCTCCTTCATGCGCAGCACGGACTCGTAGCTCGAAGCGCCGCGCTCCGCGAAAATGACCGCCGCCAGCCTGTATTTCCGCATGTCCGTGCATTCCGGGTCAATCCCCTTCATGAGCCGCTGGGCCATGAGCTGCCCGTGGAGCTTGTTGCGGTGGTCGTCCCGCACCATATAGAGGGGCTTCCCCGTGGTGCCCGAGGTGTGCAGCACCGTGTATTTGTCAAGAAAGAGCCTCCCCTCCCGCCGGGACTCGCCGCAGAACGCCTCGACGTCCGCAAGCTTCACGTCGCGGTCCGTCACGTAGTCGTTAAAATTTCCCACGACCTCCCCTTTTTCAATCACGGGAAGGTCCGCGAGCGTATAATCGTCCGGCAGATCCGCGTACCGCTTTGCCAGGTACGGGGAATGCTCCCGCGCATAATCCACCAGTGCATGGAGCCGCGCATTTGCCAGCTTCATCCGCTCCCCGTGCGTAAGAGA
>CADCQU010000346.1 GCA_902803635.1 uncultured Lachnospiraceae bacterium
CATCGTGGTCTACATCGGCTGCGGCGAGCGCGGCAACGAGATGACCGACGTTCTGAACGAGTTCCCGGAGCTGAAGGATCCGAAGACGGGCGAGTCCCTCATGAAGCGCACGATTCTGATTGCAAACACTTCCGATATGCCCGTGGCGGCACGTGAAGCATCAATATATACCGGCATCACCCTCGCGGAATATTTCCGCGACATGGGCTATTCCGTGGCCCTCATGGCCGACTCTACCTCCCGCTGGGCCGAGGCGCTCCGCGAGATGTCGGGGCGTCTCGAGGAAATGCCCGGCGAGGAAGGCTATCCCGCCTACCTTGGCTCCCGCCTTGCCCAGTTCTACGAGAGGGCCGGCCAGGTCGTCTCCCTCGGCAAGGAGGGACGGATTGGCCAGCTGAGCGCCATCGGCGCGGTCTCGCCGCCCGGCGGCGACATTTCCGAGCCGGTCTCGCAGGCAACCCTCCGTATCGTGAAGGTCTTCTGGGGCCTTGACGCCGACCTTGCCCACCAGCGGCATTTCCCGGCGATCAACTGGCTCACCTCCTACAGCCTTTACCTCGACAGCATCGGCCCGTGGTTCAACGAGAATGTCGCGCCTGACTGGACAGATATGCGCCAGAAGCTGATGAGCCTTCTGCAGGACGAGGCCTCGCTCAACGAAATCGTGAAGATGGTCGGTATGGACGCGCTCTCCCCGCAGGACCGCCTGAAGATGGAGGCTGCCCGTTCGATCCGCGAGGACTTCCTGCACCAGAACTCCTTCGACGAGATCGATACCTACACGTCGCTCCCGAAGCAGTATAATATGATGAAGCTGGTCTTTGCCTTCTACGACCAGGGCGCACGGGCGCTCTCGCAGGGTGCGCGTATTAACGACCTTGTGAAGATGGAGGTCCGCGAGCGCATTGGCCGTTACAAATACACGCCGGAGAGCGATATTGCGTCGGAGTACGACAAGATTAACGAGGAGCTGGCGGTTGAAATCGCCGGGCTCATCGGAAAGGAGGACCGGTAAATGCCGAGAGAATATCGCACGATTCAGGAGGTCGCCGGCCCCCTGATGCTCGTAAAGAGCGTGGAAAATGTTAAATACGACGAGCTTGGCGAGATTGAGCTTGCCGACGGCTCCGTCCGCCGCTGCAAGGTTCTGGAGATTGACGGGTCAAATGCCCTTGTCCAGCTTTACGAGGCCTCGACGGGTATCAACTTAAAGAGCAGCAAGGTCCGCTTCCTTGGCCGTTCCCTGGAATTGGGAGTTTCCGAGGACATGCTTGGCCGCGTCTTTAACGGCATGGGCCGTACCATCGACAACGGGCCGGACATCCTGCCGGATGAGCGGAGGGACATCAACGGCCTTGCCATGAACCCGGCCGCGCGTGCCTATCCGTCCGAGTTCATCCAGACCGGCGTTTCCGCGATTGACGGCCTGAATACGCTGGTCCGCGGCCAGAAGCTGCCGATCTTCTCGGCTTCCGGCCTTCCGCACGCAAATCTCGCGGCGCAGATTGCCCGCCAGGCCAAGGTTGTCGGCACGGACGAGCCCTTTGCCGTGGTCTTCGCGGCGATGGGCATCACCTTCGAGGAGTCCAACTTCTTCGTGGAATCCTTCAAGGCGACCGGCGCCATCGACCGTACCGTTCTTTTCATCAATCTGGCAAATGACCCCGCCGTCGAGCGTATCGCGACCCCGCGTATGGCCCTCACCGCCGCGGAATACCTTGCCTTTGAGAAGGATATGCACGTCCTTGTCATTCTGACGGACATCACGAACTACGCGGACGCGCTCCGCGAGGTCTCCGCGGCCCGCAAAGAGGTGCCGGGACGCCGCGGTTATCCGGGCTACATGTATACCGACCTTGCGTCGATGTACGAGAGGGCCGGCCGGCAGCGGGGCAAGAAGGGCTCCATCACGATGATCCCGATTCTGACCATGCCCGAGGACGATATTACGCATCCGATTCCGGACCTCACAGGGTACATCACCGAGGGACAGATTATCCTTTCGCGTGCCCTCTACCGCAAGGGCGTCATGCCGCCCATCGACGTTCTGCCGTCGCTTTCGCGACTCAAGGACAAGGGCATCGGTGTCGGCAAGACCAGGGAGGACCATGCGGCGACAATGAACCAGCTCTTTGCGGCGTACTCGCGCGGCAAGGACGCCAAGGAGCTCATGGTCATCCTCGGCGAGGCGGCCCTGTCGGATATCGACATCATTTACGCCAGGTTCGCGGATGCCTTCGAGGAGAAATATGTCTCACAGGGCTATTTCACCGACCGGAGCATCCAGGAGACGCTGGATATCGGCTGGGAGCTTCTTCGCATCCTGCCACGGTCCGAGCTGAAACGTATCGGAGATAAGATGCTCGATAAGTATTACGAGAAATAAGAGCCCCTTTCCGACACGGCTGCGGTTACTTTTTTCAGGTACTCCTCGTTTTTTGTCATTCTGAGGAGCGAAGCGACGAAGAATCCCGTCAACTTTGCGAAAAAACTCACAGGATTCTTCGCTTCGCTCAGAATGACAAGCCCTTCTCGAGGAAGTGAAGTTCGATTTTTGGGACACCTGAATTGTATCCCGCTTTGCCGTGCCACCTAACACGAGGGGGCAAGGGAAGTTCGATAAAAAGGAGCACGAAAAATGGCAGCAACACAGGTGAATCCTACCCGTATGGAGCTGACGCGGCTCAAGAAGAAGCTGGCGACGGCCGTGAAAGGCCATCGCCTCCTCAAGGATAAGCGGGACGAGCTGATGCGCGAATTCCTGGATCTGGTTCGCGAGAACATGGCCCTGCGCCGCAAGGTGGAGGAGGGAATCCAGAAGGCGAACACGAATTTCGTGGTCGCCAAGGCGGGCATGTCCGAGGAAATGCTGCGCACGGCGGTGATGGCCCCTCGCCAGGAGGTGCTTTTAGAGCAGGGGCTCCGGAACGTCATGAGCGTGGATATCCCGGTGTTCACGGCTTCCACCAGGACGCCAAATGCCGGCGATATCTACAGCTATGGCTTTGCCTTCACGTCCGGCGACCTTGACGAGGCGGTGGAATCGCTTTCCAGCGTGCTTCCAGATATGCTGAAGCTTGCCGAGACCGAGAAATCCTGTCAGCTCATGGCGGCCGAGATCGAGAAGACCCGCCGCAGGGTTAACGCGCTTGAGCACGTCATCATTCCGGAGACCCGCAGCGGAATCCGTTACATCACCATGAAGCTGGACGAGAACGAGCGCAGCACGCAGATCCGCCTTATGAAGGTCAAGGACATGATGCTCGCCGAGGCGCACCACTACAACGAGAAGCAGCAGGAAGAATAAATGTTACTGTTCAGCTAACCCCTAAAGTTAGTATTGTTTTTCCTCGTGAAGAGCTTGTCATTCTGAGCGAAGCGAAGAATCCCGTAAGGTTTCTCGCAAAGTTGACGGGATTCTTCGTCGCTTTTCCTCATCCCTCATC
>CADCQU010000347.1 GCA_902803635.1 uncultured Lachnospiraceae bacterium
GGCTCCCCCTTAGGGGGAGCTGTCAGCGCCTCTGGCGCTGACTGAGAGGGGTCGCCGTGCCACCTCCCCCTCAAGGTGGAGGCAAGTGGAGCTTCGTTCAGGATGACGGATTTTGATGCACGCTATTATCGGATTTACAGGAAAGGAGGTAAATGATAGATGTATCCCTGCCCGAGCTGCGGAGGGTCCCTCCGCTTCGATATCGCGCAGCAAATGCTCAAATGCGAGCACTGTGACAGCGTATTTGACCCTGCGGAATACGACAAATCCCGTGTTTCCAAGGAGAGTCCGGTCTTTGAGGCGGCGGTTTTCATGTGCCCGACCTGCGGCGGCGAGATGATCACCGCGGACGAGGCCATCAACGGCTTCTGTCCCTACTGCGGGGGCCAGTCCTACGTCGCCCACCAGGGCGAGCTGGAAAAGCCTTCCTATATTATCCCCTTCAAGGTGACGAAGGAGGCCTGTAAGGATTCCTACCGGAAAATGACCTTCCGCGCCCTCTTCTCGCCGAGGGAGCTCCGCGATGCGGATGCGCTGGAGGAATTCCGCGGGATCTACATGCCCTACTGGTTCATGGAGCAGAGCGGCCACGGCCCGATTACGGCCCGGGGCTCGCGGACGTACCGGCGGGGCGATTACAAGATGACAGACCATTACGACATCTCGGCGGTTGCGGATTTCCATATCTGCGACACGGCCTACGAGGCCTCCTCCAGCTACGACGACAAAATTTCGGACGCGATTGCGCCCTACGACGGCAAGGACATCCGGGAATTCACGCCGGGGTACCTCACCGGCTTCTACGCCGACAAGGCCGACGTCCCGGACAGCGTATTTGTGAACGACGCGGTCGACCACACCACGAAGCTCGTCGCCGGAGCCCTGAAAAAATCCGGCATCGAGGCGAACGAGGTGAACGACAGCCAGATCCGAAACGACATCCTCCACGAGGCCGCCGGCATCCACCGGAAGAGCTGGTCCGCCCTCCTGCCCGTCTGGTTCCTCACCTGGCGGAACGAGAACCGCGTCGCCTACGCGGTGGTGAACGGCCAGACCGGCGATGTCTGCGCGGATTTGCCCGTGGACATGAAGCGGTACGCCGTATT
Source organism: uncultured Lachnospiraceae bacterium (assembly GCA_902803635.1). Taxonomy (GTDB): domain Bacteria; phylum Bacillota; class Clostridia; order Lachnospirales; family Lachnospiraceae; genus Chordicoccus. The sequence continues at coordinate 1,107 of CADCQU010000347.1, forward strand.
CTGCCTGCTGCTTGCAATCCCGCTGTATATTGTCCTGAACATTTTCTTCACGCCGACGCCGTTTACCGCGCTCCGGATTACCTCCTTTGCGGCGGCCATCACGATGATTATCTACAATGCGCAGCTTAACTCCATTATGAAGCGGGACACTGCGCTCGGGTCGGAAATGGCCGCACGGGCCAAGGGGAAGAAACAGGCAAGGAAGAAGGATTCGAGGGGATGTGTGACGACCATCATCATGGTCCTCGCCATCTTTGTCGGGCCGGCCTTATTTGGTGTCCTCTTTGACGGCGACTCGCCCTTTGCTATCGCCAGCTTCGGAGGCTACCTCTTTGGATATGAGCTGATGAAGAGCATCTGGCTCGACATTATCGTCGCCGTCATGGCCTTCCTGCCATTTATCGGGATTCTGCGGAAGAAGGCGTACTTCCAGAACGAGCACATCGTCCTCCCGGGAATCGCAGGCTTGGCCTCCATCGCCATTTGCATCGGCATATTCCGGTGGGACCCGGCGGAGGACATGATTTTCTACGGGGCCGTCATTCTGGCCTATGCCTTCATGCTGCTCACGTTGATCGGGCTTCTCCGTCGCTACAACCTCCTCGCGACACGCCCGCTCCCGCAGACCCTGCGGCAGGGCGGCGACATTTCCGCGCCGAAGCCTAAGGGGAATTCCGGCGGCGGGAAGACAGCGGCGGCGACGATGCTGATCCTCTTCCTGCTCGGAAGCGCGGTTCTCGCCGGTGCGTCGTTGGCTAAGGATGCGGGCAGTAAAGGCGCGGTTTCGGCAAATGTCTCAATACCTAACGGGATTTTTCGTTTCGCTCAGAATGACAGGGCTCTTGCGTTACGAAATAATGCTTCTTCGGTTGGTGATTATACAGTTGGTAAAATTTCCGTTGCAACGGCTAAGGTTTTGCCAAAGGCCCTGACGGCGACCGCGGGGTACGGGTATATCACGAAAAAGACGGAGAACGGCCTTGTCTACGAGGGCACCGAGAAGACGAAGGACGGCGAAACATACCGCTTCGTTCTCGACGACCGCGAGAACCTTCTGTCGTCATTTGAGAGGGCGAGCCTCATGGAGGACATGCGCCCGCTTGCGTCTTACGGGAACGTCCTCTTCGTCACGGCGAACGGGGAGGGGAAGAGTCCGGGCGACTTTGCCCGCGAGCTCTACAAAGAACAGTTCGGTACGGCGGACGGCGTGATCTTCCTGATCGATATGGGCAACCGCATGCTCTGGATTACCGGCAGCGGCACCCTTTCGAAGACCTTGACAAATAGCATTGCCGATGCCATTACGGATAATATCTACCATGATGCGATGTATGGGAGATATTACAACTGCGCGAGAGACGCCTTTGAACAGATTTATACGGTCCTTTCCTCCGGGCGGATTTTAATGCCGATGAAGTACATCAGCAACGCCTTCCTCGCCATCGTGATCGCGACGCTCATAGCGTACTGGGTGCTTCGCATCATCTCCGGGAGGTCATTTGCCAAGAAGGGCAAGATACTCGTCTCCGTCGACGCGAACGTGCAGCTTGCGGAGGTCATTTGCATGAAGACCAGCACCACGAAGACCTACGACCCCATCCGTTCTTCGGGCGGTGGAGGTGGCGGCGGACGCAGCGGCGGCGGATTCTCCGGTGGTGGAGGCGGCGGTGGAGGCGGAAGCTTCTCCGGCGGGGGACACAGGTTCTGAGGGGATATTAAAATTTTAAGGAGATAGGAACATGATCTTAGGAATGACGTTTTACCAGATTGTCTGGAATTTTCTGATTTACTCGGTCGTCGGGTGGTGCGTGGAGGTCATTTTCCATGCCCTGACCTTCCACAAGGTCATTAACCGCGGCTTCCTGAACGGGCCGGTCTGCCCGGTCTATGGTTTCGGCGTCGTGGTCGTCTTCGGCGTCATTAACGTGGTCGCCGGCCTGGTTGGCGGACGGAGCTTCGGGGAAGCCATCATCAAGGGCGGCACGGGACTGCCTCCCGGAAAGGACATCAACATTTTCCTGCTCTATATCATCGGCGTGGTGTTCTGTACGATCGTCGAGCTGATCGGCGGTATCCTTCTCGACGTCGTCTACCACACGCGGTGGTGGGATTACTCGGACGAATTCCTGAACTTCAGGGGCTACATTTGCCTCAAGTTCAGTCTCCTCTGGGGAGTTGGCATCGTAATCGTCGTGAAGCTCGTGCAGCCGCTGCTCCTTGGCAAGGCGACCGAGCTCATTCCTGAGAGCATCGGGTGGTGGATCGCGGGCTTCTTCCTGCTCATCTACCTCATCGACCTCGTCGTGTCGGCTCTTACCATGTTCAAGCTCAACCGCGAGCTCAAGGAGCTGGACAGCATCCAGAAGGGGATGCGCACGGTCAGCAACAAGCTGAGCTACTTCCTTGGCGAGACCGCCTTTGTGGCGGAGGAGTTCTCGGGGAAGGGCAACGCGCAGGAAATGACCCAGCAGGATACGCACATTCTGGAGACGCGCGACGAGTTCGAGGCTACCCACTCGAAGGAGCTGGAGAAGGCGAAGGAAATGCGCGAGAAGTACGACAACAGCTGGCTCGGCAAGGGTGGCCAGGCCGTGGCCGGATTCTTCAAGAATACCGGTGAGGCCGCGAAGAAAGCCGCCAATTCCATCGCGGACGGCGCGAAGAGCGTGGCAAATACGATCGCTACGGGCGCGAAGGGAGCCATGGACTTTGTGACCGGCAAGGATCGCGACAAGGAGATTGCGGCCCTCGCCGCCGAGGCCGAGAGCCTCGAACGTCGCCGGGAGAATTTTGACAAGAAATTTGCCAAATGGCCGCACCTTGCATTGAGCCGCCTCTCCCGGGCTGGGGAGGACTTCAAGTCCACCCGCTACCAGGAATCCCTGGATAAGCTCCAGAACCACCTCTACGAGGTGAAGGGGGAGAAGAAGAAATGAAGAGGGGGTAAGCGGACAAGTAACCGCCACTCCTCATGTGGTAATGTTTCCCCCCTTTCATTCCGCAGCTGCTGTAAATTGGCCCCCTCTCAGTCGGCTTCGCCGACAGCTCCCCCTTGAGGGGGAGCCAAGGGGTAAGCGCCCCCTCTCAGTCGGCTTCGCCGACAGCTCCCCCTTGAGGGGGAGCCAAGGGGTGCGGGAACAAAGGAATTGCTGTTATTTGTAAATAAATTACAAAGAAGATATATTTATGAAAGAGGGGGAAAGTGGCGTTCCTCCTCTTTTTATTTATATGTGGGCACTTTGAAACGAAAAAATGCCCTGAGGCGGTTGTGGTGACGGAAAGACTACCTCGAAGCTATCTATTTAAGTAAAATTATATTTTCTGAATCTGTCTCATTTTTGGAAAAATGTGATAGGATAAAAGCAAAAGACAGCCGGGAGGGGAGATCCGGTTGCCTGGAAAGGGGGTTTATGCGGCAACTTTTGAAGGGCTTGTTTTTAGTACTTTTTTTGGCTTTCCTGGGGATTGCTTCGGAGCGGGCGGCATTTGCCAAGACTGTGCAGGACGTAATCACGGCCCCGCTAAGAAGCTACAGTATTCGTTCCATGATTGACAGCGACCGCGTGTTCTCCACCGCTGACGGCAAATGCTATGTCGCGGACTGGTCGGGGAGCGGGGAGCAGTTTTTCCGTTTCGAGGCCTGCACGGTGGGAAATGTGAGCGGCTACCGCATCCTTTCCGCCTCGACGGGCAAGGCCCTGACCGTCCGCTCCGCATATGCGGGGACGGAGGTCACGTTGGCCCCCCGCCGGAAGGACATTTATCAGGTCTGGCTGGTGCAGTACATGAAAAACGGGAGCATGGAGTTTTTGTGCGCGGCCAACCGGAAATATGTCATCTCCATGCGCGGGGACGACAAGACGCCGGGGACGGGCCTCGTTCTTTCGCCGAACAACCATAGCACGGCGCGGCAGTGGACGATCGCGCCGGGGGTGATCCAGTCGGCCACGATTGGCATGAACCGCAAGACCGTGACGGTCAAGGCGACGCTCAGCAAGGTCATGCCGAGCGACGACGGGCGCATTTATCTCATCGCCCTGGCACCCTACGCCCAGAGCCCGAAAAACGGCATCGTCGTTGCCTCCGCGAAGGCGGGGCTCCGCGTTACCTTGAAGGCGGAGCTCGGGGCGGGGACGAATCGCTCCCTCCTGCAGAAAAAGCTGCTGCTTGTGCGGAAATACAAGGGCTATTATTTCCCGATTAGCAATGGCTATTTCATCACGAACCCGGAGAATGCGGCCACAAATACGAAGGAGTTTCCGACCGCGAAGACCAAGAAGGGACTCAAGGTGCAGCTCTCGGAATCGTGCATCCAGCTCACCAAGGATTTGGGCGTCAGCCATGCCGTGGTGGATTTCCCGCTGGAAATTTTCCTCAACGGGTACGGCTGCAGTTATGTCTACGAGGGAAAGAGCTACCAGTTTAGCGCGTCGGCTTTGACCGGCCTGGTGGGTCAGCTCCGGAAGGTGCGCGAGACGGGCACCGTCGTCACCGGCATTTTCTACCTCCATGACCGTACGCTGACGGACTACATATTGCCGACGGCGGTCTCAGGGAGAAGGTACTGGAACGCGCATACATTTGCCCTGAATACGGCAAATGCAAAGCGCAAGACGCTGGAGGCTCTTTTCTCCTGCCTTGCGGAGGTCTTGACGAAGGACGATATCCTGGTCGCGAACTGGGTATTTTCAAATGAGGTGGACCAGTTCGGCTACTATAATTACTCCGGCGACATTTCCTATGCCCAGTACCATGAGGGCCTGGCGGACTCCTTCCGCATGTTCAACGCGGCCGTCAAGAGCAAATGGAAGAACGCGCGGACCTACATCTCGCTGGATCACAACTGGAACATTTCGACGGATGTGACGTACCCGGGGCTGTACCTTATGGAGGACTTCCAGAAGGACCTTGCCGCGGAGGGGGCTGTGCACTGGGATATGGCCATGCACCCCTACCCGTCGCCGGAGATGGACTGCCGCTTCTGGCGGGGTTCCTACTACGTGACGAACGACGGATACAGCCGCCAGATCACCATGGCGAACGCGGGGATATTTGCCAAATATATTAAATCTACGTATGGACAGGACGTGCATATTATAATGTCTGAGACAGGTCTCTGCGCGGTGGACAGCTACGGGGCGGAGCGCGAGGAAGACCAGGCGGCGGCCGTCGCACTGGCCTACTACCTGACGGAATTTGACCCGAACATCGACATGATCGGCATCCACCGGGAGATGGACGAGGCAAATGGCGAGTGGAAGCTTGGGCTGTACCGCTGGGACAACCTTACATTTGCCAAATCGAGCGAACGCCTCGCGGCCGAGGTCTTTCGCTACATGGACACCAGCGACTGGAAGAAGTACGTCGGCAAATATGCCGCGTGCATTTCCAAAAAGGAGGACTGGCCCTCCATCATCAGATCCTACGGGCTGGAGTTCTCGGAGGCGACGCTGCGCAGGTAATCTTGAAAAAGCGATGGTTGCCAAACAGGGCGGGCTGTGGTATAGTAGTAAGCCGAATAGCTACTTACTGTAAAAGGAGTGACGGCGGGCTGCAGAGGCGATGGCTTTGCCTGTTGGACGTTCGAGACGGGGATTATGTCTTGGGAACGTCGGTTTTAGGGTTTAGGAGGTTTTTATGGCACAGAACGAGACCATTGAAGAGGAACTGCGGGTTGACCCGGATAGCCTGCTTGGCAAATGGCGCCGTAAGGCGTATGACCAGACGGCGGATAAGCAGAAGCTGCGTCTTTTCTGGGAGGAGTACTTTGTCTTGGAGAAGGGCATTTACGCGCAGCTCCTTGCGGAGCCGGACACCGAGGTGCGGGGGACGGTGCGGGAGCTTGCTGAAAAGTACGGGATTAGCGTGGCCGAGATGACCGGCTTTTTGGACGGCATCAACGACAGCCTGGTGACCCCGAACCCCATCGAGACGATGGATGAGGATACCGAGGTGAACCTTGTCTACGACAAGGAGAAGCTGTACCGCAACATGGTGCAGGCGAAGGCGGACTGGCTCTACAACCTGCCTGAGTGGGGGGCGATTTTTGACGAGGCGAAGCGCCACGAGCTGTACCTTCTTCAGAAGAAGTCGGAGACCATCGTGAAGCCGAAGAAGATCGGCCGCAACGAGCCCTGCCCGTGTGGTTCGGGGAAGAAGTATAAGTATTGCTGCGGAAGGTAAGGAACCGTTGAGAAATAAATCATACATATGGCTTGTCTAAATCCGTTTCTAACTGCGTTGTCGTCAGTCGGCGTAGCCCGCTAC
>CADCQU010000348.1 GCA_902803635.1 uncultured Lachnospiraceae bacterium
ACGTGCACGAACCACGCGGACACCGCCTTCACCATCGGCAGGACGCTGATGTTGAACACCACCTTCTTCACGAGGTAGCTGTACTCGATCAGGGCATTTGTCCCGGAATTCAGGAAATCCTGGATAAAGAACCAGGGGACAATGCCCGAGACAAGATACATGACAAAGGGCATCGGCCCGTAGGAGCTGCGGAAGCCAATGGAAAAGACCAGCCAGTAGACCAGCACCGTCACCACCGGCTGGACGAAGGCCCAGACGATGCCGAGGTACGAGCCCGCGTACTTGGTCTTAAAGTCATTTTTCGCAAGCTTTAGAATCAGCATCCGGTTCCGTAAAAGCTCCATCGGAATTGAGAGGAGCTTCTTCCGAAAAACAACGAACAGGATGCAAATGATCACAAAGACGCCGAGCGCGATGAGGCGAAGCCGTACGTCCGCTGCCTCGTTCAATTTGTACAGAGCCTCCTTGATGCCCTTGTACTCCAGACGGTACACCAGCTGCGGGTCAGAGCCATTTGTCACGACCTCGATGCCATTTGCCGTCTCCGTAAGGCTCTCCACGTCCTGCATATACAAAGGATGCAGAAGGAACTCATTTGCAACAATTTCCTTGGCGTCCCCACACTCCAGAAGTAGCTCCGTGACCGTCCAGGCCATCGGCTGGCTCCCAAGGTCCACGCGCAAATATTCCTTGTCCGTCCGCACGCGCACCCGCGCCTCCGCCACCTCGCCAAGCTCCGCGTCCTTGTTGGGGTAGGGAGTGGCCGCCGACCAGTCGGCACTGTATTTGTTGATCGTCGACCAATAAAGCTCCACCGTCTCCGGCTGGTTCGTCTTAAAGAAGAGGCGGATGTCCACGTCGCCCACAGGCGTGCTCCGCCAGTTCCACAAACCAATCACAATGACGACTGCCAGTACGCACAGCACCGCCAGCGCCACAATTTTCTTTTTTGACATTTCTTCTCCTGTCATTCTGAGCGAAGCGAAGAATCTCTTCAGTAATTTCCCAAATCGGAAAAATTACAGGCCGCGTGCCTTCCGGTATTCTGAAAAGCTCGGCCACTTCTTGTCCTTCTCGGAAAGGTTGAGCGCGACGCCCTCCTCGAACGGCCACGCAACGCCAATCTCAGGATCGTCAAATGGCAGCCCGCCTTCGTCGTTCGGATGGTAGAAGTCCGTGCATTTGTAGCAAAACTCGGCCGAATCCGAGAGCACGAGGAAACCGTGAGCAAAATTCTTCGGGATGAAGAACTGCTTCTTGTTCTCCGCCGAAAGAAGGACACCGTACCATTTGCCATAGGTCGCCGAACCCGGGCGGAGGTCCACGGCCACGTCATAGACCGCGCCCTTCACCACGCGCACCAGCTTGTCCTGCGGGAAGTTGATCTGGAAATGCAGGCCTCGAAGAACGCCCCTCGCGGAACTCGACTGGTTGTCCTGCACGAAAACCTCCGGAATGCCCGCAGCCTTGAAATCGTTATAATTGTAAGTCTCCATGAAATACCCGCGCGCATCGCCGTACACCGCCGGCGTAATGACCTTCAGGCCCTCGATCTCGCACGTCTCAACCGTAATCTTTCCCATTCTTTCTATCCTCGTCCAATCAATCGTAACGCAACCATAAAATTTCTGTGTCATTCTGAGCAAAGCGACACCTTAGTGTGCGAACAACAGTCCAGTGGACTGTTGTCCGTAAGGATCCCGTCAGGTTTCTCTCTCATTCTCAGTTTTCCCAACCGCTCTTGCTCTTTAAAGCCCTTCGTAAATATCCATCAGATACTTCCCATAATCGGTCTTTAAAAGTGGCTCCGCCAGCTTCCGCAGCTGCTCCTTATCGATAAAGCCCCGCTTGTACGCGATCTCCTCGATACAGGAGATATACAATCCCTGGCGCTTCTGGAACGCAGAGACAAAATCAGCCGCGTCGAGCAGCATGTCGTGGCTCCCCGTATCGAGCCAGGCAAAGCCGCGGCCCAGCGTCTCGACAAAGAGGTCGCCCCTCTCCAGATAGGCGAGGTTGACCGAGGTAATCTCAATTTCGCCCCTCGCCGAGGGCTTCACGTTCTTTGCAATCTCGACGACATCATTATCATAGAA
>CADCQU010000349.1 GCA_902803635.1 uncultured Lachnospiraceae bacterium
GACGAAGCTTCCGACGAGGACTACGTTCCCCCCGTTGTCTACGGCTATGTAGGCCTGATGCTGATTCCGTACGAATCGGATATTACAAATATCACCGTCTCCGGAGAGTGCCGCCGGCAGGGCATCGCGACCCGCCTCATGGAAGAATTGTTTCGCAGGTGTCCGGAGAAGGGAGTCACTGTCGTACATCTTGAAGTGCGTGAGAGCAACGAGTCCGCCCGCGCCCTGTACAAGAAGCTTGGTTTCGTGGAGGACGGGCGGCGGAAGCGGTACTACACGGACCCTGTCGAGGATGCAATCCTGATGACGAAAAACCTTGCAGAAGGAACGGTCGTTTCATGAGAAAAAGCAAGCTTCAGAAAGGAGGGAGCTGGTGTTAGACGTTAGTTTATTGGGCACGGGAGGGATGATGCCGCTGCCGAGGCGGTGGGTCACCTCGTGCATGTTTCGCTACAACGGGGCGCAGCTCCTCATCGACTGCGGCGAGGGCACGCAAATCGCGCTCCGCGAAAAAGGCTGGTCCTTCAAACCGGTCGGGGTCATCGCCCTCACGCATTTTCATGCGGACCACATCGCCGGCCTCCCGGGCTTTCTCCTCACGATGGGAAATGCGGACCGCACGGAGCCGCTCGTGGTCATAGGCCCCAAAGGGACGCCGCGCATCATGCAGGCCGTGCGCACCCTCGCCCCGGAGCTGCCATTTGACATCGAATGTCTCGAAATCGAGGGGGACGAGCAGACATTTTCGCTCTACGGCATGGACATCACGGCTTTCCGCGTCCGCCACAACATCACCTGCTATGCCTACAAAATCGAGATTTCCCGCGCCGGGCGATTTGACGCGGAGCGCGCGAAGGCGGCGGGTATACCCTTAAAATATTGGAATCCCCTGCAAAAGGGACAGACAATCGAGGAAAATGGCATGACCTACACGCCGGACATGGTGCTTGGCCCGCCGCGCAAGGGGCTCAAGGTGGTCTATGCCACGGACACCCGTCCGACGGACGACATCGCACAGCACGCGGCAAATGCGGACCTCTTCATTTGCGAGGGGATGTACGGCGAGCCGGACTCGGACAAAAAAGCGCGGGAGCATCGCCACATGACCATGCAGGAGGCCGCACGCCTTGCGCAAATGGCCCAGCCCCGGCAAATGTGGCTGACGCATTACAGTCCTTCGATGATGCGCCCGGAGCTCTTCATGGATTCCGTCCGCAACATTTTCCCGCAATCCCTCGCCGCGAAGGACGGCCAGGAGACCACGCTGCTTTTTGAGGAGGAGTGACAAAATGCCACGGCAGCTGGGAACGATGCCCTTGTTTTGCGCACTTGAGGAGGAGTGACAAATGGAGAAAGACTTGGATATTCTTGCAATCGAGACTTCCTGTGATGAGACGGCGGCGGCGGTGGTCCGCAACGGAAGGGAGGTCTTGTCAAATGTCATCTACACGCAAATTGCGATGCACACGGTGTATGGCGGCGTGGTGCCGGAGCTCGCCTCCCGCAAGCACATCGAGAAGATCAACCCGGTGATCGAGAAGGCCCTTTCGGATGCCGGCAAGACCCTCGCGGACATCGACGCAGTGGCGGTGACCTACGGGCCGGGGCTCGTGGGGGCTCTTCTGGTCGGGGTCGCGGAGGCGAAGGCCATCGCTTGGGCGGCCAAAAAGCCCCTCGTCGGCGTGAACCACATCGAGGGGCATATTGCCGCAAATTATATCGAGCACTCGGATTTGCAGCCTCCGTATCTGGGCCTTGTCGTCTCCGGCGGGCACACGCATTTGGTGGTGGTCGAGGACTGGGCGAAGTTCCGGATCCTCGGGCGGACCGCCGACGACGCCGCAGGCGAGGCATTTGACAAGGTCGCAAGGGCCATCGGACTGGGCTATCCCGGCGGGCCGAAGATTGACAAGGCCGCGAAGGAGGGAGATGCGGACGCGATCCGCTTTCCGAAGGCCCACGTCCACGGGGAGGAGTACGGCTTCAGCTTCTCGGGCCTCAAGAGCGCGGTTCTCAACTACCTGCACCACGCGGAGCAGGTCGGCGAGGAGGTCAACCGTAACGACCTCGCCGCGAGCTTTCAGAAGGCGGTCTGCGACGCGCTCGTCGAGAACACGATGCTGGCCGCGAAGAACCTTGGCATCCGCAAGATCGCGCTCGCCGGGGGCGTCGCTGCGAACTCCTGCCTTCGGGAGACCCTTCGCGAGGCCTCGGCAAATGCCGGCTGTGAGCTTTTCGTCCCCTCTCCGGTCTTTTGCACCGACAACGCGGCCATGATCGGGGCGGCCGCCTACTACGAGTACGTCGCCGGCACCCGCAGCGGCTGGGACCTCAACGCCGTACCAAATTTGAAGCTTGGAGAGCGATAAGAAAAAGCTGCCGCAAATATTTGCGACAGCTTCTTTTTCGCGGAGGGTGCAGGATTCGAACCCGCGTGGGTGTTACCCCAAATGGTTTTCAAGACCACCCCGTTATGACCGCTTCGGTAACCCTCCAAAGACTAATGAGTATTATAGCAAATCCATGAAGGACATGCAAGAAGTTTTTACCGGGATTTAGGGAGACAGAGGACGGTTCTCTGTGAAGGCCGCCCGTAGGAAAAGTCAGCCCAAAATCCCGAAAAACGCGTTTGTAGCTGACTTTGCGTAGGACGACCGTAGGAAAAGTCAGCCCCAAATCCCGAAAAAGGCGGTTGCGGCTGATTCTGAGGAGGCCGCCCGGAGGAAAAGTCAGCCCAAAATCCCAAAAAAGGCGTTTGTGGCTGACTCTGCGAAGGACGACCGTAGGAAAAGTCAGCCCAAAATCCCGAAAAAGGCGTTTGTGGCTGACTCTGTGGGAGCCGGCCGGAGGTAAAGTCAGCTCAAAATCCCGAAAAACGCGTTTGTAGCTGACTCTGCGTAGGACGACCGTAGGAAAAGTCAGCCCAAAATCCCGAAAA